>JAUQXD010001295.1 GCA_030834835.1 Thermoflexales bacterium
AATTAGCCCGAATCGGGTGCGGAATGACGAATCGCTTTTTTCGGCTTGGCGTAGCGCTGATCATCTTGGCCAGTTTGACGGTTGGTTGTACAGATGAGGCGACTGCGCATTTTCGCTTCGAGGGTGGCAGCATGTCGCCGACCCTGAGCGATGGCGAGTATCTTTCGATCGACAGGGTGGCTTATCTTGAGGAGCCGCCACAACGTGGCGACATTATCATCTTTAGTCGACCGGGTGGACGCGATTATATTAAGCGAGTTATCGGGCTGCCGGGCGAGACCGTTGAAATTCGTAGCAGAAAAGTTCTGATTGATGGCGTCGAACTGACCGAAGCATATTTGGACGAGCCATCGAGAATAGACTTTCCCGCCCGCCAAATCGAGCCGGACCATTACTTTGTGATGGGGGATGGCCGCAACATGTCGAGTGATTCGCGCAGTTTCGGCACGATCGATATTTCCGACATCATCGGACGCGCAACCTTTGTCTATTACCCGTTTGAGCAAATGCGATTTATTACACGGCCAAAGTACGACGCGAAATAAACATAGTAGAAGGTAAATCTCTTGTCAGATCAACTCATGCAAACCGCGGTCGAAGCCGCCATAGCGACTCCCACCGAAACCGAAGTCATCCTTAAACCGCAATCTAATTTGCTGCGCGAAATCGTCGAGACCGCGCTGCTGACCGCCATCATCTTTCTGGTCGTGAACGCCGTTATCGGCCGCTTCCGCATCGAAAGCGTCAGCATGCAGCCCAATCTATGGGAAGGCGAATACGTCATCGTCGATAAAGTCTCGTACTCGCTCACTTCCCCGCAGCGCGGCGACATCATCGTCTTTGAGAAGGTCGGCCAGGCCGATCTGATCAAGCGCGTCATCGGCCTGCCCGGCGACACGGTGGAAGTGCGCCCTGGACAAGTTCTCGTCAATGGCACGCCGCTGGCCGAGCCATACATAGCCAATCCACCTAATTACACCTTCGGGCCTGTGCAAGTGGAGCCGGGCCGCTACTTTGTGCTGGGCGACAATCGCATCAACTCCAGCGACTCGCACGTGTGGGGCACCATTCCGCGCGAGACCATCGTCGGCCGCGCGTGGATCATCTACTGGCCCCCGCCCAACTGGCAGATCGTGCCGCACTATTCCTACGCTGTCGCCGAAGCACGCTGATCCCGGCGGCTACCCTATGCGAGGCAAGCGTGTCGATTGATGAAGCGCAAGTGCGGGAACTGGTACGCGCCGTATTGCGACGCACGCTGGGGCTGTCTGCCGCCTCCGATCGGCCCGCGACGGCGATCACGGAACAGCACCTGGCCGCGCTCGCGTCAGGCGCCGACGTCAAGGTCGCACCCAATCAGATCGTGACACCCCTCGCCCGTCAAGCCGCCC
>JAUQXD010001296.1 GCA_030834835.1 Thermoflexales bacterium
ATGTGCATGAGATCATCGAGCAGCAGCGCCGCCGCGAAGAACGCCGCGCGGAAGGCTGGGTGACAGGTTCATGGCGCAAACGACTGGAGCAGCAATGAAATTACTCATTCTGAATCAAGACGAAGTTGAACGGCTGCTGCCGATGTCGGACTGCATCACGGTGATGACGGACGCGCTGATGGCGTTGGCGAAAGGCCACGTTCATCTGCCGCTGCGGATGGTCGTGCGACCGCCTGAAGCGGCGGGCGTGCTCGCGCTGATGCCAGCCTATGTTTCCGGGGAAAACGCCGCCCTTGGCGTGAAGATCATCGGCGTGTTCAACGGCAATCCCGCCATTGGCAAAGACTCGCACCAGGGCGCGGTGCTGCTGCTCAGCGGCGAGACCGGCGAACCATTGGCGCTGATGAACGCGTCCGCGATTACGGCGATCCGCACTGCGGCCGTGTCCGGCGTGGCGACACGCGTCCTGGCGCGGGCCGAGTGCGGTGACTTAGCCATCATCGGTGCGGGCGTGCAAGCCAGATCGCATCTGGCGGCGATGGCGTGCGTGCGACCGATCCGGCGGGTGCGCGTCGTCAGCCGCAATCCAGCGCACGCGCAGCAGTTCGTCAGAGATGTACGTGCGGCCTATCCGTTTCCGATCGAAGCCGTGAGCACCATTGAAGCCGCTGTGCGTGATGCTGATTTGATCGTGACTGCCACATCGTCCACTGAGCCGGTGTTGAAGCGCGATTGGATTTCACACGGTGCGCATCTCAACGTCGTCGGCGCGAGTCAATCGTTTGCGCGTGAAGTCGATACGGCGACGATGGCCGCGTCGAGCCTGTTTGTCGATCGGCGCGAATCAACCGTCAACGAATCGGGCGATTATCTGTTCGCGCTGCGCGACGGCGCGATCGGGCCGGATCACATTCGGGCTGAGATTGGTGAAGTGCTGATCGGGGCGAAGCCGGGACGGATCAATCAGGATGAAATTACGTTGTTCAAATCGCTGGGTTTGGCCATCGAAGATCTGGCTGCCGCCGAATACGTGTATCGACAGGCACAAGCCACGGGTGCAGGCAACCGGGTGGAATTCTAGACTGCGCGTGACACACATCCAAAGCGGGGGCTTAATGGATCGATTGCGAACAATTCATACCGTTGAAGATATTGCCGACGAATATCGAGACACACCGATCGGCTGGTTGTTGCAGTATCACAATCTCATCCGCAATTATGAAACGTACACCAACGCCCGGCTGCTCATCGGCATGTGCATGGATCATCGCAAACACCTGAATATCCCAGACAACTTCGCCTACATCATCCGCACAGGCGGCGCGAATCTGCGCTACAGCGAATTCAAAGTGTCCTACGCCATCGCCGTCGGCGGTGTACAGCACATTGCGTTGATCGGTCACACGCACTGCGGCATGGTTAATTTGATGGCGCGGCGCGCGGCCTTCATTGACGGACTGGTAACTAACGCCGGATGGGACCGCGACTTTGCCGAAGAGCACTTCAATAACTATGCGCCGATGTTTGAGATTGGCAACGAGATCGATTTTGTGTTGAGCGAAACGAAGCGCCTGCGCCAGCGCTACCCCAGAGTCCAGGTCGCGCCGCTGCTCTATCGGGTTGAGGATAACCGCCTGTATGTCATCACTGAAGTTTGAAGACAACTTCTCCAGGCAGGCCGACGTTTACGCGCGCTATCGCCCGCAGTATCCGGCGGCGCTGTATGAGTGGATCGCCTCGATCGCGCCGGGGCACGATCGGGTGTGGGATTGCGGCACGGGTAGCGGCCAGGCGGCGATTGGCTTGACCGCGTATTTCGATCAGGTTATTGCGACTGATCCCAGCGCGCAACAAATCGCCAACGCGCCACCGCATCCGCAGATCGAATATCGCGTTGCTCGTGCCGAAGAATCAGGGCTTGCGGATCATTCCGTTGACGCGATCACCGTAGCGCTGGCGCTGCACTGGTTCGATCTCGATCAGTTCTATACTGAAGTCAGGCGCGTGCTCAAGCCCGACGGCATCATCGTGGCGTGGACGTATTATTTGCCTGAGATCGCGCCGGAGATCGATCGGGTGATTGAGCGCTACGACGCCGCGATTCTGCGTGAGTATTGGTCGCCGCGCATTCAGTTGTTGCGCGACAAATATCGTAGCGTGCCGTTTCCGTTTCACGAACTGGCCGCGCCTGAGTTTGTGATTGAACGACACTGGACGCTGGTTGATTTGATCGGCTATTTGCGCAGCTGGTCAGGCACGCAGGCCTATCGGGACGCACACGACACCGATCCGATCGAGTTGATTCAGGCCGATCTCACCGCGGCCTGGGGAGACGTCGAGCAGCGCCAGATCCGCTGGCCGCTGTTTATACGCGCAGGCCGCCACGACTGATTTTCCCTCCTCCGCCTCTAGTCCCAGACAAGTTACGCCGTAAGCCACTTCTTTAGCGCGACCGACTTCGCTACAATGTGCCCATGCAATTCAGTGAGGAGGCAGTATGTTCGGACGCAGCAAGCCAGCCACCACCTTAAGCCGGGACGAGCGCAACGGCTACCTCATTTACATGCGCGACATCGTCAAGACGTTTCAGACGGCCGCCGGGCCGTTTACGGCGCTCAAGAGCGTCGATCTGCGCGTCAATCCCGGCGAATTCGTCGCCATCATCGGCAAGTCGGGCAGCGGCAAGTCCACGCTGATCAACATGCTCACCGGCATCGATCGGCCCACGGCCGGCGAGGTCTACGTGGGCGAGACCGCCGTTCATACCCTCAGCGAAGGCCGCATGGCCAAGTGGCGAGGTCGCAACCTGGGCATCGTCTTCCAATTTTTTCAACTGCTGCCCACGCTGTCCTTGCTGGAAAACGTGATGCTGCCAATGGATTTCTGCAACATGTATTCCCCGCGCGAGCGCAAACAGCGCGCGCTGAAATTGCTGGATATGGTCGGCATGGCCGATCAGGCCAACAAACTGCCCTCGGCGGTGTCCGGCGGGCAGCAGCAGCGCGTAGCCATCGCGCGCGCCCTCGCCAACGATCCGCCCATAGTCGTCGCCGACGAACCGACAGGCAACCTCGACTCCAAAACTGCCGAAGCCGTCTTCGAACTCTTTGAGAATCTGGTGCAACAGGGCAAGACCATCATCATGGTGACGCACGACAGCGACAAAGCTAAACGCGTGCACCGCGCCGTGATTGTCTCCGACGGCGAAGTAATCGAAGAATATCTGGCGCGCGCCTTCTCGACGCTGACGCAAGAGCAGTTGATCTGGGCCTCGCACGAGATCGAACCAGAGCAGCACGAGCCGGGCAGCATTATCTTCCACGAAGGCAGCGCGCCCGATCAGTTCTATATCATTTCACACGGCTCAGCCGAAGTAGTGCTCAAGAGCGCCGACGGCTCTGACATCGTGGCCTCACGGTTGACGCCGGGCCAGTACTTTGGCGAGATCGCGCTTTTACGCGGTGTGGAACGTACGGCCACCGTGCGGGCAGGCAGCACCGGCGTGGAAGTCATCACGTTGTCGCGCGAGGTGTTCGATCGGTTGTTGAGCGGCGCGCCGGATATCAAACTCAAGATGCAAGAAGTGGCGCACGATCGCACCGGGCAGATCAGAGTGATCAAGCGCTCGCAGTAGGGGCAGACTGTGTGGCTGCTCTGGGCGAACACCCGGGTTCGCCCTTACAAGGATGATGACCTCATGAGCATCGGCTTTCGCAAAATCTTCCGCGATTTATGGCGCAGCAAAGGGCGCACCGCGCTGGCGGTATTGAGCATCTTCATCGGCGTGTTCGCCGTGGGCATGGTCGGCGGTGTCAGCGACCTGCTGCCGGCGCGTATGACGGGCAGTTACAGCGAGACGAATCCCGCCCACATCAACATCTTCCTCGCCGGTGCAGTCAGCGATGACGACCTCACTGCGCTGTCGCGCCTTGAAGGCGTGGCCGGCATCCAGGGGCAGCGTGACCTGAACGCGCGCTGGCGCAAGGATAATGTCGAGCCGCTGCGCAATATGGACCTGACGTTCCGGCCCGACTACGAGGATCAACTGTATAACACCATCAAGCTGCTCAGCGGCCGCTGGCCGGCGGGAGCCGACGAAGCCGCCATCGAACGGTCGTCGGTGACGTCGTTTGGCGTGCCCACCGAAGGTTCGATTACGATGGTGGTGAATGACCGCGAGCGGACGATCACGATTGTCGGCGTGGTGGAAGATCTGAATGCTCAGGCGCCCGCTTTCGGCGGCGACGCCACCTTCTATGTCGATCGCAGGTTGGCCGAGAATGTCTTTGGCGCGTTTGGCTATACTCAATTGGGCGTGCAGGTCCCGGTGTTTTCTGAAGCAGCCGCCGAGGAAGTGGTCGATCGGTTGAAGCCGCCGCTGGAGAAAATTGGCGCGCCGGTCTTTTTCTATCAGGTCACACCGCCCACCAAGCATCCGGCGCAGGACACCGTCAACGGCGTCAACTTCATATTGGGCGTCATGGCCAGCCTGTCGCTGATGCTGGGCCTGTTCCTGGTCATCAACACCATCAACGCCATCGTCGCGCAGCAGGTGCCGCAGATCGGCGTGATGAAGGCCATCGGCGGAACGACGCCTCAAATGGTGGGGCTGTACCTGAGCGGCGTGATCGTCTACGGCCTGCTGGCCCTGCTCATCGCCCTGCCACTGGGCGCGCTGGCGGCGAACGCGGTGACGGGTATGCTGCTGGGGATGCTGGTGATTCCGCCTGATCCGGTCTTCCGCTTGTCGCAGCCGGCCGTGATCACGCAGGTCATCGTCAGTCTGCTGGTGCCACTGCTGGCCGCGCTGTGGCCGGTCTTCTCCGGTGTGCGGATTACGGTGCGCGAAGCGATCAGCAATTACGGCATCGGCGCGGGCTTCGGGCGCGGCTTGCTCGATCGGGTGCTGGCCCGATTGCGCTTCCTGCCCCGCACGACCAGCCTGACCATCCGCAATACCTTCCGCCGCAAAGGGCGCGTGACGTTGACGCAGATCACGCTGATTATGGCCGGCGTGGTGTTCATCATGGTGCGGAGTTCGGCCGCGTCGTTTACGTACACCATCAAGTTCCTCACCGACACGCTGGGTCTGAAAGTGCTGGTCAATTTCCAGCAGCCGTATCGCATCGATGAGATCATGTCGGTGATTGCCGCACAGCCCAACGTTGATCAAGTCGAGATGCAGCTGTTCCAGGCCAGCACCGCCTTCATCAGCCAGGACGTCGAAAAAGGTGAAGACATTTTCGTGAACGCTTTCCGGCCGGCATCGACGTTGCTCAAGCTGCCGATCACGTCCGGCCGCTGGCTGCTGCCCGACGACGATCACGCGGTGGTGCTCAATCAGGATCGCGCCACGAAGCTGGGCGTCGACATCGGCGATAAAGTCTGGATCAGCCTGGGTGGTGATACCCGCTCCGAGTGGACGGTGGTCGGCACTGTGTTCGATCTGAGCAATTTGCAGCGCAATGTGTATGTGCCGCTGAATATCTATCAGCGCGAGGCCGGGCTGACGGGCCGCGCCACATCCGCGTGGTTATCCACCACGCCCGACGATGGCGCAACGCAATTGCAGGTGGAGAAGCAGCTGCGCGATGTGCTCAACGCTAAGGGGCTGCGCGTGGCCAACACGCAAACAGCCGAGCAAATCCGCACGCAAAATGAAGCGGTCTTCGGCATCATCACCACGATGCTCATGGTCATGTCGGGCCTCATCGCCGCCGTCGGCGCAATCGGGTTGGCGGGCACGCTCTCCATTAACGTCCTGGAACGCCGCCGCGAGATTGGTGTGATGCGCGCCATCGGGGCTTCATCGCCCACCATCGCCGGGCTATTCATCGGCGAAGGGTTGATCCTGGGCCTTATCGCCTGGGTGATCGCGATTCCGCTCAGCGTGCCGGTGGGGCAGTTGTTTGCCACCGTCATCGGGCAAGTCATTCAATTCAGTGTCATCTATCAATTCTCATGGGACGGCGCCGTGACGTGGCTTATCATCATCGTTGGGTTGTCCATTCTGGGGAGCGCCGTGCCCGCTATCCGCGCTACGCGAGTGAGCGTGCGCGAGAGTCTGGCGTACGAATAGGCAGACTTGACGACAGGTTGGTTGTGGTTTATACTATTAATAGACCGACGGTCGGTTTATAAACAATTCTAATTGGAAATCAATAAGCACATTGCAAAAACTTTCCAATTAGTGTACAATAATTAAACAGCACCTGTAATCGAACTGGAGACTCTGATGAAAATGTTTATTTTCCCCGTACTCGTTGGATTAACGCTTATTCTGGCGGCGTGTGGTAGCCAGCCGACCGTTACACCCGTCCCGACCGGTCTGCCGCCCGTCAAGGACAACTCGACGATCAGCGCCGAAGGCAAGGTCGAGCCGCTGCAACTGGCGAACCTGAGTTTTGCCACCGGCGGCGAAGTAACCGAAGTGCTGGTCAAAGAGGGCGACGCGCTGAAGGCCGGCGATGTGATCGCTCGCCTCAACGTCGATGCGGCGCAGACTGCCATTGCGCGTGCCGAAGCGGGTGTGGCCGCGGCCAGAGCCAGCGAGGCTAAATACAAAGAAGGCCTGCCGCAGCAGATCGCGTCCGCCGAATCGGATGTGCAGGCGGCCCAGGCACAGATTGTGGCGGCGAATGCCAGGCGCAATAACTCGGCCGACATCGCTTCCGCCGAAGCAGACTTGAAGCAGGCGCAGCTCGATCAAAAAGCGGCTGAAGACGCCTATAAGAAAATTCTCGATAAGAACCTGCTCGGCCCGACCGAAGAAGCACAACGGGTGGTCGTTGAGAACGCGAAGCGCGCCACCGAAGCAGCTCAGATCCGCCTCAACCAGATCAGACGCGGCTCATTGAACGATCAATCGAATGCGGCCAGCATCGCCGCCGCGGAAGCGCGTCTGGCTGCGGCCGAATCGAACCTGGCGCAGCTCAAGGCCGAGCTGAACGGCCAACCCAATCCGACGTATGCAGCCGCGATTCAGCAAGCGGAAGCCGCACTGGCGTCGGCTAAAGTCCGATTGGCCGATGCCGAACTGAAAGCGCCGTTTGCGGGCACGTTGGCGCAGCTGAAGATCAAAGTGGGCGAAATGGTGTCGCCCGGTGCGCCGATCGCGGTACTGGTCGACCTGTCGGGCTGGCAAGTCGTGACGGACGATCTGACTGAAATCAAAGTGCCGGGTGTCAATGTCGGACAAAACGCAACCGTTAAGGCGGATGCCCTGCCGGGTGTCGAACTGAAGGGTACAGTCACATCGATCGGGACGGTGTTTCAGGAGAAAAGCGGCGATGTGGTCTATCCTGTCAAGATCAAGTTGATGGATGCCGATCCGAAGTTGCGCTGGGGCATGACGGTCGTTGCGACATTCGACGCCCCGGCGAGTGCCTCAGCTGCGAAGCCGGCCGCTGATCAGGCCTTATCGGCCGGCATCGCGGCCGAAGGAAAATTGCTGCCATTGCAATCCGCCACGTTGAGCTTTAACGCCAGCGGATCAGTCGCCGAATTGCTGGTGAAAGAAGGCGCTGTGGTCAAAGCCGGTGATGTGATCGCGCGGCTGAGCAATGAAAGCCTGAAGACCTCACTGGCCGAAGCCGAAGCGACGCTGGCCGTGATCAAGGCGAATCAGGCCGACTACCGATCGTCGCTGCCACAGCAAATCGCCGCGGCCGAAGCGGAGATCAAGGCGGCGCAGTCGCAGGCGGCGGGCGCGGCGGCGGGCCGCAATAACACCGCGTCGATCAAAGACCTGGAATCGCGGCTGGCACAGCTGAAGTATCAGCTGCAACAGTTGAACACCGGGCTTGATCAGATGTACGTCTACCAGCGCGAGAATTCGAGCCGGGCCAATGATCTGCGCCAACAAATCGATGGCGTGAAGCAATCGATCAAAGCCACCGAGGCGCAAATCGCGGCGTTGCGGTACGGCTCACCAACCGATCAAGCGGCGAACGCGCAGATCACGGCGGCCAGTGCAAGTGAAGCCGCCGCGCAGGCCCGGCTGGCGCAGCTGCAAGCCGAATTGTCCGGCAAAGCGGTCGATACCTTTGCGGCGCAGATTCAGCAGGCTGAAGCGGCCATCAATGCGACGAAGTTGTCGCTGGCCGATACCGAATTGAAAGCGCCCTTCGCGGGCACGATCGCACAGCTCAACATCAACCTGGGTGAGCGCGTCAGCGCGGGTGTGCCCGCCGTCACGCTGGCCGATGTCGGCGGCTGGCTGATCGAAACCAGCGACGTGACCGAACTCAAAGTGCCAGATTTGCAAGTGGGCCAATCGGTGGTGATCAAGATCGATGCGCTACCCGAACTCGCGCTGAAAGGCCTGGTCGAATCGATCAGCACCGTGTCGCAACTCAAGAGCGGCGACGTGGTCTATCCGGTCAAGATCAAGGTGCTGGACAACGATCCGCAGTTGCGCTGGGGCATGACGGTGGCGGTGGGGTTTGAGAAGTGAAACGTAATGCGTAATACGTACAAAGCGGGGCGATCGAGAAACTCGATCGCCCCGCCGTTTTTCACTCGTCACTCATCACTCGTTACGCTATCCACTCCAACCCCAACTCTGTCAATTTCTCTTTTGTGGGATTGCCACTGGCTTTGTCCCAGCCAGCAAGATCATAATACGTCTCCAGCGCGGCTTCGAGTTCGGCCGGCGGAATGAACACGCCATCGCTCTTGCCGCCCTTGAGGGGCTTAAACAACTTCTTCGGCAGCGTGTCCAACTCACGGCCCACACCCTCGCGCGCATTGAAGGCCCGCATCATGTTGATGCGCCGTTCGCCTATTTGCTGTACTTCTTCGAGAGTCACGTCCCAACCGGTGACGGCGCGCATCAACGCCACGATCTCATCCGGCCCGTACAGCGTCCACGCCGGCCCCCACACAAATTGGCACAACGACGCAGTATCGAGGAACGAATAATTCTTCTGCGTCTCAAAAGCAAACTTCACTTTGGCCGGATTCATCGCCTTGTTGCGCTGCGGCTCGGTAAGGCCAAGTTTAGCCAATCGATCGAGGTACAGATTCGATTCGCCTTCGGGCGCGGGTGTGTACAGCGGATCGTGCTCGCTCGATTGGTGATCGGCGCCGAACGGATTCACCGCGTAGATCACCGACAACGAGCGCTTGACCTGCGGCATGTGCGCGGGCAATTCCGTGCCCTTGATCGTCACCAGGTACTCATCCGCTCCGCGCCCGATCTGCTGTGCCGCGCGCTCCGAGCCTTCCGCCAGAATCGCACCGAAGCCCTCTTTGCGCACGATCTGATTCAGCGTCTTCAGCATCGCATCGGCATCGCCATAGCGCAGCGCGAGGCCGCCCGTGTCTTCGACATTGATCACTTCGTTCTCGAACAGTTCCATCGCGAACGCGATCGTCGCGCCGCACGCGATCGTGTCTACGCCCCACTCGCCGCAGATTTGATTCGCCAGCGCAATCGCGTTGAGGTCGCTGATGCCGCAGTATGAGCCAAAGGTCGCGATCGATTCATATTCCGGTCCGCCGTAAAATGGCGCAACCTTTTGCCCTTGATATTCCGTCTCGACGACGCGCTTGCAGCGCACGGTGCAGGCAAAGCACGTGTCGTTGCCCTTCAGAATCGTATCGGCCATCTTCTCGCCGCTGATGTCGTCGGCCTTGTCGAAGTAGCCGCTGCTGTAATTGTAGGTGGGCAGCGTGCCGATCGAGTTTTGGAAACCGACGACGCTAGCTGTGCCGTAATCTTGCAGGCCCTTCACATCACCGTTGTCGGGAATGCCCTTCGTGCCCGATCGGTTGAGCTCAGCAATCGCAGCCTTGTCGGCCACTTCGACCTTCTGCGAGCCGCGCACCACGATCGCCTTGAGGTTCTTCGACGCCATGACCAGGCCCATGCCGGTGCGGCCAAAGGCGCGATTGCTCATGTTCATCACGGCCGCATAACGCACGCCGCGTTCGCCCGCCGCGCCGATCTGGATCACTTCCGCTTTAGGTTCGCCCACTTCTTCTTTGATCAGTTTTTCGGCTTCGCCAGTGGTCAGTTCCTTGCCCCACGCCTGATCGGCACTGCGCAGTTCCGCGACTCCATCCTTGATCCACAAATAAACCGGCTTTGGTGCTTTCCCTGTGATCACGATGCCGTCAAAACCGGCGAACTTCAACTCGGCCGGCCAGAAGCCGCCCGTTTGCGAATCGCCGACGAGGCCGTTGATGGGCGATTTAGCCGTAGCCGTAGCGCGGCTCTGCCCGGAGATCGCCACGCCCGTCGACGCGCTGACGAAGAACGAGAGGGTGTTCTCGGGGCTAAGGGGGTCCGCCTGTGCAGGCGTATTCTTCAACAGATAATACAGCCCCATCGCGCTGCCGCCCCAGTACTTGCGATAGAAGTCTTCGGCGGGTTGTTCAACTGTGAGCGCGCCATCCGTGAGATTGACATGCAGAACCTTGCCGGCAAAACCATACATACGAGCCTCCCTTGCGTGGCTGAGTGAGTTAGTGGAGCAGGGCTGTGTCAAAAGTATAACCGATGAATACTCAATCCGGCAAGACATTTTTTCGAGCGTTATCCCCAATCGAACATCTGCTATCAATACGAAGGCCGCCTCGCGGCGGCCAGCCTGTGCCTTTTGACCAGCAGTGATCCCTCAAGTTTCCGGCAATGGCGGATAATACTATTCACTCCGCAGGACGGCCTCGTACGCCGCCGCAAACTCTCGCGGGTGGATTGGGACGTCCCAGGAATCGTCGATGATAACGACACGGTGGACTCGCTCTTCATCCTTCCGCCTTCGTGCATCACACTTCTTCCGCAAAGCGCCCGCTCAAATGATGAAACACCGCAAAGCCGATCAGCAGCCCGATCACCGCCGTCACCGCCGTGCGCAGGAAAAAGTCCGCGCCGATCGGCCGCCCGTAATACAGAATATCCCGGTACGCCGCGATGATCGACGCCATCGGGTTGAGGATGTACGTCAACCGCTGGATCGGCAGATCGATCCCCAGCACGGTCTTCGAGATCGGCAGCATGTTGACATCCCAGATCACGGGTGTCAGGAAGAACCAGGCCAGAATGACCACTTCCATGATCTGCTGCACGTCGCGGTAAAACACGTTGATCGAAGACAGGACAAACGACACGCCTAATGCAAAGATCATCTGCACGATCACGATCACCGGCAACCACACCACCCACAGCGTCAGCTGATTGCCCAGCAGCGCGGCCAGCACCACGTACACCGGAATCGCGACGAGGAAGTTGACCAGGTTCGAGAGGAGGATGGACATGGGCAGCACTTCGCGCGGGAAATACACCTTCTTGATCAAGTGCGCGTTGCCCACGATCGAGCCGGTGCTGCCCATGATGGCCGCCGAGAAAAAATTCCACGGCAGCAGGCCGGACAGGATAAAGGC
This sequence comes from Thermoflexales bacterium, assembly GCA_030834835.1. Lineage (GTDB taxonomy): Bacteria > Chloroflexota > Anaerolineae > Fen-1058 > Fen-1058 > JAGOBP01. The sequence continues at coordinate 11,389 of JAUQXD010001296.1, forward strand.
CGGGTAGTCGTGGCGGTTGCTCTGACCCAGCATCACCGCGTACACCAACGTGAAGACCAGCATCATCAGCAGCGGATTGAACAACGACCAGCCCACGCCCAGCACCGAGTTTTTATAACGCGCTTTCAGATCACGCACCGTCAGGTTCATGATCAGTTCGCGATAACGCCACAGTTCATTGAGTTTTGCGCGCATGATCACCGTCTTGAAGTTGAGAGAGCGCGGCTCGTCGCGCTTCGGAGGCCGGAGTCCGAACGGCGTCATACACCGCCAGGATGCGGCTGGCCGACTCGTCCAGGCCAAAGCGCTGGCTGGCGCGCGCCCGCAGCGCCGCGCCCAGCACTTGCCGCCGATCGGCGTCGGCCAGCAAACCGATCATCCGCTCGGCCAGTGAAGCGGTGCTGCCGCGTTCGGCATACGTGCCGGATTGCGCCATATACTCGCGAGCCTGCGGCGTGTCAAACGCCACCGTCGGCAAACCGCACGCCATATAGTTCAAAATTTTACCCGCGCCTTCCGTCAGCGATAACTTGGGCGCCAGCGCCACATCACCCAGGCGCAGATAGCGCGCCGCGTCTTCATACGGTACGCGTCCCGTAAACGTGACGTGATCGTCGATGCCCAACTGCGCGGCCCGCGCGCTGTATTCGTCAACGCCCGGATAGCCCATCATCAACAAATGGACGTTGGGCTGCGCGGCGATGACGCGCGGCGCGGCCTCCAGGATGTGTCCCGTGCCCTGATAGTCCGCCAGCAGGCCCAGATAGACCAGCACCAACCGATCGGGCGGAATGCCCCACTGCGCTTTGAGCGCGGCCACCTCCGCCTGATCGGCGCTGGTGCGCGGCCTGAAAAAATCGACGTCCACGCTATCGGGCAGCGCCACCACCCGATCGGCCTGCGCGCCCAACCCGGCCCGCAGCAGGTCCGCGCTATGCCGCGACGACGTGAGGATCGCGCGCGGCAGCCGATCAATCGTGCGCTCGATCGTGCGCCAGAACCATTCGCGCTTGCCGCCCGCCCGCACAAAATGATGATCCAGCATCTCGGCCGTCAGGCTGCCCTGATAATCAAAGACCAACGGCGTGCCTGTCATCGCGCTGACCAGGCGGCCAATCAACGCCCCTTCGTGCAGGTGCGCGTGAATGAGGTCGGGCTTCAGGCGGCGAGCCGTCTTGAGCGCCGTCCAGACCAGCAGCACATCAAAGGCCAGCTTGTGCCGCGACGAGCCGACCTCGTAATCGGCGTGCCAGGGCGTGGGCCGCGTCCGCACGATGTTGAGTCCGGGCAGGTCGCGCCCTTTGTAGTAGGTCACAATCGTCACGCGCTGGCCGCGCTTTTTAAGCACCCGCGCTTCTTCCAGAATTCGCACGTGACAACCGTAGTCCCCGAAGAACGACGTGGGGGCGATCATGAGAATGTTGTAAGGCATGATGGTGGTAAATTGGTAGATTGGTCAATCGGTCAACTGGTAATCAGTCAACCGGTCAACTGGCTAACCGGTTGACGAGTCACCAATTACCAATTACCTGTCTCCAATCAACTTGAGTTTCCTCGCCCGCGGCCAGCGCTTGATTTCCGCTTCGCGCTTCATCGCGGCCGACCGCGAGGGATGTTCTTCAACGTAGACTAACTTCACCGGCGCGTGCCAGTGGGTGTACTTTGCCCCGCGCCCGGCGTTGTGCTGCTTCACGCGCCGTTCGACATCCGTCGTCCAGCCGGTGTACAGCGATCGGTCGTTGCATTGGACAATATACACGAATGGCATTGTGAGTGATCGGTGATTGGTCAACTGGTAACTGGCAATCGGTCGATGGGTTGACTGGCAATCGATTGATCGATTACCGATTGACTCATTGACTGATCGACCACTTGACTGATCGACCAATCAACCCTTCTGTCCCCACCCCGGCATCAGGGGATCCATGCGTTTCAGTTCGCTGGGCGGGCCGGGCATGGCATCTTCGTCTTTCCACGGCGCGATCGGGCGGGCGGCCAGCCACTCGGCGCGCGCCTGCGTTGCTTCATCCAGCCACGCGGTCAATTTACTCACATCGCCGTCGCTGACGGCCTGCCGCACCTCACGCAGTTCGCCTAAAAACGCATCCAGCCAGCGCAGCACTTCGGCCTGATTGTAGGCCAGCGCCGCGCCAAAATCCAGCGCGGAGTGATACGTGCTGCGCGTCGACTGGGCAAAGATCGCTCCGGCCACCTGCGACAACTCCGGCCACGAGCGAGCGCGCGTGGCGGCCATCAACACCGCTGCCGACACCAGACCCGGCATCCCTTCGACGGCCGCCAGCAGTCCATCGTGCTCGTGCACGTCCATGAAATACGGCCGCGCGCCGATGATCTTCGCCAGATCGCTGCCGCTCTTGATCGCCGTTTCGTCGGTGTCGGGCGTCGGCGCCATGCACAACACTGCGCCATGAAAAAACTCCGGCGTGGGCACGCTCCACTCGTCGACATCGGGATGCAGCACCAGATGGCAGCTCAGATGCCGCACCGTCGGCGGCAGATATTCCGCCGCCCAGTCCAGCACCGGCGCTTTGATGGGCGTCAAATCCAGCACCACCGCGCCGTCGCGCAGGTTCGGCCCGATCTGCTTGAATGCCTCGCGCAGTTGCGAGGGCGGCACATTCAAGATGATCAAATCCGCGTCGCGCGTCGCCGCCGCGACGTTGGTGTCGTTTCGATCGAGCGGCGTTA
>JAUQXD010001297.1 GCA_030834835.1 Thermoflexales bacterium
CCCATCATTGTGGTCGATCGCCGCGCGGCGGTTCCGGCTGATCTATATGTGACATTGATGGGCTCGGATTTTCTCGAAGAAGGCCGCAATGCCGGCCGGATTATGGCCGACCTGACGGGCGGCCAGGCCAGCATCGTGGAGTTGCAAGGCACGACTGGCTCCGCTCCGGCGAATGATCGCTATGTGGGCTTTCGGGATATTTTGAAAGATTACCCCGGCATGCAGATCATTGATTCGGAAGATGGCAACTTCACGGTCGCCAAAGGCCAGGAGGTGATGGCGGCCTTCCTGAAGGAGCATGGCACGAACATTACGGCGCTGTTTGCGCATAACGACGATATGGCGCTGGGCGCGATCAAAGCGATCGAGAACTACGGGTTAAGGCCCGGCGTGGACATCAAGATCGTTTCGGTGGATGCAACGCGCGGCGCGTTTGAAGCTATGATCGCCGGCAAATTGAACGCCACGGTCGAGTGCAATCCGCTGCTCGGCCCGCAGTTCATCGAGCTGGCGTTGAAGGTCGTCAACGGCGAGCCTGTTCCCAAATGGATTCCCTCGAAGGAGCAAGTCTTCTTCCCTGACACGGCGCGGGACCTGCTGCCGACCCGCAAATACTGATCGATCGGAAGGTTTTCACCTATGATCGAAAGAAATCGACCTATTGGGGTGACGGCGGATGTTGGCCGGGACAGTGAAGCATAAATCTCAACTTTTGTCCGAAGAGATTTCATTGACCTTGACTTGACTCAGATATAGATTGTACACAGAGCATTTCCCCCACTGGAAATGCCGCGTCGACCAATCCCCAAGTCAGACAGAAGGAGAGAAAGACAATGAAGACCGCGAAAGTATCGTTGTTCGTCGTGATTGTCATGGTGCTGGGCATGCTGGCCGCCTGCGCCCCCGCCGCCGCCCCCGCTCAGCCCGCCGCCCCCGCTCAGCCGGCTGCGCCCGCCGCGGCGAAGACCTACAAAGACATGACGTTGTGCTATCCGCAGCTGGGCGCCGAGAGTGACTGGCGCACGGCCAATACCGCCTCGTTCAAAGAGACGGCCACCCAGTTGGGCATCAAGCAGTTGGTGTTCTCCGATGCCCAGCAGAAGCAAGAAAATCAGATCTCGGCCGTGCGCGCCTGCATTCAGCAAGGCGTGGATGTGATTGCGTTGCCCCCGGTGGTTGAAGATGGCTGGGAAGCCGTGCTGACCGAGGCCAAGAATGCCGGTATCCCGGTCATCATCGTGGACCGCAGTGTGAGCGCGGACAAGTCGCTGTATGCGTCGCACATCGGCTCTGATATGGTGCTGGAAGGCGAGCGGGCCGCTGAAGAGTTCAACAAGATGCTGCCCAATGGCGGCGCGGTGCTCGAACTGTCCGGGACCACGGGTTCCGGTGCAGCGGTTGGCCGGGCCAAGGGCTTCCGCAACAAGCTCAATGCCAATATCAAGATCATCGACTCCCAGACCGGCAACTTCACCCGTGCCGAGGCTGTGCCCGTGATGCAGGCGTTCCTGAAGAAATACAAGTCGGGCACGGACTTCCAGGGCATCTTCATTCACAATGACGATATGGGCATCGGCGCCATCGAGGCGTTGAAGGCGGCCGGCGTCAAGCCCGGCGATCTCAAGATCGTGTCGGTGGACGGCACCCGCGGCGGCTTCCAGGCAATGGTGGACGGCTGGTTCCAGGCCGACGTTGAATGCAACCCGCTGCTGGGGCCGCAGGTCTTCGAGATGGCGTTGAAGCTCATGAACGGCCAGACGATCGATCGGGAAGTCCTCACCAACGAAACGGTGTACTATCCTGACAAGGCCGCTGAATTACTGCCGACTCGCAAGTACTAAACTCACTCCCGATCGCGCTTAGCCAGCCCGAATAGCGCGCAAGATGGAACGACAGAAAACGAAGCGGCGTTGAGCTTAACGCCGCTTCGTTTCTCCAAATCTGCTCGATC
>JAUQXD010001298.1 GCA_030834835.1 Thermoflexales bacterium
ACGCCGGCATCATCAAATCCGGCGCGAAGCTGCTCTACGCCTACTGCGAAGCGACCGTGCCCAAGATTACCATCATCACGCGCAAAGCCTATGGCGGCGCGTACGACGTGATGAACTCCAAGCACATTCGCGGCGACTTGAACCTGGCCTGGCCCAGCGCCGAAATCGCGGTGATGGGGCCGGACGGCGCGGTCAACATCATCTTCCGCAACGAGATCAAGGCGGCGGCTGATCCCGTGGCGAAGAAGGCCGAGCTCGTGGCGATGTACCGTGAGAAGTTCGCCAATCCGTATGTCGCTGCGGAGTGGGGCTACATCGACGACGTGATCGAGCCGAAGGAAACGCGCCCGCGCCTGATCAATGCGCTGGAAATGCTGCAAAACAAGCGCGATACGAACCCGCCCAAGAAGCATGGGAATATACCACTCTAACGAAATGTTCCCTATCACTTGTCAACATCAACTCAACTATACTGTACAAGGCGATGAACGCTGGATTGCTGGAATGTTGCGTATACAAATTGCTCAGACTCTGGAAAAAACTGGCGCGCGAAATGTCAGACATGATGACAATCAGATCCGATTTTCTGGCAAATTATTGTCCTGGTCTTTGTCGAAGTGGAATCTTTATTTCAACATGATTTCAAAAGGTTCGATTGCTGTTGATTGTCGTGATAGCCATTTGCATGTTGCATATCAAATCAGCTTTACTGACTTGTTTGCGTGGCTTGTCGCTATCGTCAGTTTTTGGATGCTCGTCTTATTTGTCTTTGCTGAAATACAGTTTTCTCAAGCATTGCCATTCTTGGGATTCTTCTTCTTATTATTTGTATGGCTTGGCGGGAACGTGGTGTTAACTTACTATTTCTTCAACCGATTCATAAAAAAGTGTGTGCGCAATTTCTTCAATTCGGCCTCCAATGCGGGTGTGCAAGGTAGATTAATCGCTTCACGTTAAGTTCGTCAGTCAAGGGAAATCTCTTCATGTTCAAAAAGATCCTCATCGCCAATCGCGGCGAGATCGCCGTCCGAATTTTGCGGGCCTGCCACGAACTGGGCATTCAAACGGTCGCGGTCTACTCCGAAGTCGATCGCAATGCGTTGCACGTGCGCTACGCCGACGAAGCCTACTTGATCGGCCCGGCGCCCTCGCGCGAGTCATATCTGCGCGCCGACAAAATTCTGGAAGTGGCGAAGCAATCGGGCGCAGATGCGATCCATCCCGGTTACGGTTTCCTCGCCGAGCGTGAAGAC
>JAUQXD010000138.1 GCA_030834835.1 Thermoflexales bacterium
CGCTTTCAGCAAATCAGTGGCCGGATCGCTGGCGGTCTTAATCGTCCGGTCAATCCCGACAAGCGCCTCGCGCAGCGCCGTATTCACCTGGAAATCGACCATCAGCCCGGCGATGATCAGCGGCGGCGCGCACAGGAATAGTACCAGCACCGATCGGACGCCGAGGCGGTGCCGTTTCGTCGAATAATCCCAGGCCTTATCGAGCGCCTTCAGTGAGAGCAATCCCACAAACAGCCCGGCGAACGCGCCGATGACAGCGCTAAAGCCCGCAAACCCGGCGGTCGGGACGCTGATGGGATACATCGGGTAGGGGGGTGGATACGGATCGTTGAGGCGGGCCATGAAGCTTAGTCCTTCGTAGGGCACTCGCCCGGCCAGCCACGCCATCAGCGCCACGCCGACGATCCACCAGCCCAGTGTAAACGCCGACCAGCGCGCGCTGGCCGACAGCCAGCCCGCCAGGACACCCAGCGGCAAGAAGAGGATCAAGCCCAGGGCCAGATGCTGCCAACCCAGCGGGGATGAAGCATCGCGCAGCGCGGCAACGTCCTGCCCCCACACCGCCAGTGCGAACACGATTGCGACGACGGCGCCGTACACGGCGCCAGCCGCGCGGGTGAAATGCCGGTGGATGTTCTCGTTCTCGATCAGCGGCGTAGACAGAGCGCCATCAGAAGTACGGGTCATGGAAGCGGATACTTGAGACATGGTGGATGGTAATTGGTAGATTGGTAAATTAGTGGATTGATGATCCACACATTGGTAACGGTGACTGACAGACTAATCTACCCGGCAACTAATTTACTGATTTACCAATCAACTAATCTTCAGCCTGCGCCCGATTGCGGAAACTCAGGCGCAGGGGCGTGCCGATGAAACTGTGCGCGACGCGAATCTGATTTTCCAGATAACGTTCGTACGTAAAATGCACCAACTTCGTATCGTTGACAAAGAACAAGAATGTCGGCGGATCGGTGCGCACCTGCGTGCCATAGTAAATCTTCAGGCGATTGCCCGCTCGAGTGGGCGGCGATTGCTTATCGATTGCTTCGCGCACGATGCGGTTCACTTCGCTGGTAGGCAGACGGGTCAGTCGCTCTTCCTGCACGCGCAACGCCATATTCATCATCTCATCTACACGCAGCCCCGTCTTCGCCGACACGAATAATACCGGAACATAGTCCAGAAAGTTCAGCGCCACCCGTATCTTGTCGCTAAATTCCTGTTCGCGCGGCGTCAACGTGCCGTCTTCTTTGGGCTGCAGACCGGGCTGAATCATGTCCCATTTATTGATGACGATAACGACGCTTTTGTTTTCTTCCAGAATGTAACCGGCCACGTGCGCGTCTTGCGCGGTGACACCTTCCACGGCATCGATGATCAACAGGGCCACGTCGGCCCGCTCGATGGCGCGCAGCGCGCGCATGACGCTGTATTTTTCCACGCCCGGATCGATGTGCCCACGCCGCCGGATGCCGGCCGTATCGATCAACGTGACGGGCAAATTGCCCCACTCCAGCGTCGTATCGATCGCGTCACGGGTGGTGCCCGGCACGGGACTGACAATGGCGCGTTCCTGCCCCAGCACCGCATTCAAGATCGAACTCTTGCCCACGTTGGGCCGCCCCACGATGGCGATCTTGATCGACTCATCGTCTGCTTCAGGCTCAAGCAGATCGAACGACTTCACCACCGCATCCAGCAAATCGCCTGTATTCTGGCCGTGCATCGCCGAGATGGCGAACACTTCGCCCAGCCCCAGCTCATAAAACTCGAACGCTTCCTGCCGCCGCTCGGCGTTATCGGCCTTGTTCGCGGCCACGAAGATCGGCGGCCACGGCTCGCCGTTCCGCGTTGATTGATACCGCCGCAGGATCTCGGCCACTTCCCGATCGGCATTCGTCAGCCCCGTTTCGCAATCGACCACCAGCACCACAGCGTCGGCTTCACGGATGGCGATTTCAGCCTGAGCGCGGATCATGGGCGCAAATTCCAGCGCAGCCTGCACGGTGGTCGTATTGGCCGACAACGGCCGTTCGGACTTCTTCGCCCGATCGATCTCGATGCCGCCCGTATCGATCACGGTAAAGACGCGGCCGTTCCACTCCGCATCGGCGTGCAGCCGATCGCGCGTGGTGCCCGCGATCTCGTCCACTACGGCCAGGCGTTCGCCCGCGAGGCGGTTAAACAGCGTCGATTTGCCAACGTTGGGTCGGCCTACAAGTGCGACTAAGGGTTTTGTCATGATCTTTCCAGAAAAGTTTCACCGCAGACTGCTGAAGGTAAGCCACAAGCGCGGAGAAAATGCAGTTGGTCAAATTCGCGAATACCATTGTATCACAACCGGGAACTGGTAGATGGGTAGATTAGTAGATTGGTAAATTAGTGGACTGGTACTGGCCGGACTAATTTACTAGCCTACCAATTT
>JAUQXD010001299.1 GCA_030834835.1 Thermoflexales bacterium
CGTGGGCGCGAGCAAGCCCAACAGCACACGCATCGTCGTGGTCTTGCCCGCGCCATTCGGGCCGAGGAAGCCGAAGATGCTGCCGCGCGGCACGTTGAACGTCACGCTGTTCACGGCCACAAAGTGCCCAAAGCGTTTGGACAGTTGGTTGGTTTCGATGGCAAAGGTGTTGGCGCTCACATTGGTCTCAAGGTCGTGTTGCGTGGTGCGTCCCACAGGGAGGCTGCGCACTAGCGCGTGTTTATGGTGCGCGCTGAATGGCATAGACACTACGGCAGCCGGTGGTGACGATCAGTGTGTCTCCAGCAACGCCCAAGCCGCCAACTAAATCAAGTGATTCAAGAGTGTCTGAAGGCGGCCGATACCAAATTGAGGACTGTGCCACAATACCGATCGAGGCACCGTCTGCTTCAGTGAAAGCCCTGACCGTTCCATCTGCGAACAGCCCAAATACCATGCCGTTCATTGCGATCGGGCGCGACATGGCTTGTGGGCCGGGCGACGACACTTGCCAGATTAGCTTACCTGTGTGTAGATCAAACCGCGAAAGAGTATTTTGTGCGTCAACCATATAGATTGAATCAGGCGTAACCGACAATGAAGGAATGTCGCCTTTAAAAGCATTTGATCCTCCACCCGGGCGATCACCAGTTTGCGTGTGCCACATACCTGAAAAGCTTGGCAGATCGAACACGCCAATACCCCTCTCTGATCTTACAACGGCCAAGTTGCCCTCAAAGATAAGGTCACCCAGACCGGGATAAAGGTCGAACTTAGTCGAAGCAGTCAAGTGACCATCAGACGGATCATATCGCTCGATGTTGTCGGCGAAGACGTAGAGGCTACCATCAACTACGACCATGCCACGCACTCCACGCGCCCCCCACGCTTGCATCCAGTGGACTTGTTTCATAGATAGGTCCACTCGACGCATGTACTCATACGCAAACACACCACCGCTACTACTGTAATGATCGAAGAGTGCGCCATCTACGATCGCTACGGTCGTAGCCGTGCCAGCTGCATTTGCGCCACTGTCATAAACTACTTTTCCCGATTGCCGATCGACAACGAGTTCATACTGCATCGAGGGAGGATTGGACGAACCTTCAGGTTTCATGTATCGGAATGACAACAGCCAATACTTGGGGCTGTATTGAATACCGATAACGTAACGCGAGACGTAGGGTATCGGGTCTTTGGCTTCAACGATGTTCCAGTGAATATCACCTGTTTGAGGGTCGACCGCGACGATGGCATCTTGCAGTGTCCTAAGACGGGCGTCGGCTCTCTCAATCAACAGCATTTGACCTGCATCCACCACAGGCGGACGAGCGATAGGCTGCTCAAACACCTTTTGCCATAGTAGGCTCCAACCAGACGCAACAGTGGGTGGCTCAGCGTCTCCACTGCAAACTGTGCCCATCGGTTCAGGTGTAGGTTGCACCGAAATTGGCGTTGGTGTTTGAGATACCGCAACAGACGGCATAGAACCGGGCTGCGTCGTCGGTAATGCAACCGAGTTTGAACACGCGCTCAATGCCGCACCTACGACGATCATACGTATCACGCACCACACACCACGCATCACGTCACGCATCACGCCTCCTGCCTTTTCCCAATTAGCGAAATAAACGCTTCTTCCATGCGCGGCTGAATGACGCGCGGATTGATGAGCGAGACACCAATCGCTTCGCACGCCATCTGCAAGCGCGGCAAACTCACTTCGGCGCTATCGACGAAGACGTGCAGCAAGTTGCCATAGACTTGCACTTCCAGCACATCCGCATGGGCGGTCAACACAGCCTGCGCTTCGGCGAGTGAACTGGGTTGCACTTCCAGCACTTGCCCGCGCACCATCGCCTTGATCGCTTTGGGCGTACCCAGTTCGATCAACTGGCCCTTGAACAACAGGCCGATGCGATTGCAGCGTTCGGCTTCATCCATGTACGGTGTGCTGATCACGATTGTCGTGCCGTGCAAATGCAGGTCCGTCAAAATGTCCCAGAACTCGCGGCGGCTGACGGGATCAACGCCCGTGGTTGGCTCGTCCAGCAGCAGCACTTCCGGTCGATGGATCAACGTGCACGCCAACCCCAGTTTCTTCTGCATCCCGCCCGATAATGCCCCTGCCCGCCGATCGACGAACGGCGTCATGCGTGAAAAGTTCAGCACTTGCTCGAAGCGGCGTTGACGCTCCGCGCCGTGTACGCCAAAAATATCCGCGTAGAATTCCAGGTTTTCCTGCACGCTCAAATCGCCGTACAGGCTGAAGCGCTGCGGCATATAGCCCACGTGCGCGCGAATCTGCTCGGCGTGCTTCACGCTGTCGTGCCCGGCCACCGTTACCGTGCCCGTTGTCGGATTCATGACCGCCGCCATCAAGCGCAGCGTCGTGGTTTTGCCCGCGCCATCGGGTCCGACCAATCCAAAGATTTCGCCGCGCTCAATGCCCAGATCGAGTTCACGCAGCGCGCTCGTCTGCTTGAAATTGCGCGTGAGTCTCTCCGTGTAGATGATCCCGGCAATGTCACTCATTACTCATCGCTCGTCTTGCTGCAACACCCAACCACGTCTCGCCAAAGAAACGACGAATCAACGGCAGGTCGCGGTCTTTCAACGCCCGATAGGGATCGGAGCGTTTCAACAACTGCTGCTTGATGATGGCTCTAAAACCACTCGCCAGCCAGCGTTGCAGCAGCGGTACAAATGGCTCGCGCCATGCCAGATAGCTCTCGACACTGTCGCGCTGAAAATGCAGGATGTTCTCCAGGTCAGCAGAATCTTCAAAATAGCCGCAATGAAAATTGCGTTCGGCAAACGCGCCGTGCGGAAAATCGAGGCGGCCCAGACCCGCTTGCGAGAAACACTGCTCCAGAAAATCGCGATAGATCACACGGCAGCGCTCGCCGCCGCCCAGGTTAAACACGCGGCCGATCAGCTGATCGGCTCGATCGAGTGCGTGGACCAGCGCCCGGCCCGTGTCGCGCGTTGTCGCAAATTCCAGGCACGTATCCAGGGGCATATGAAACAACAAGGGATCGACGCTCGTCGTTGGGCTGAAGATGCCCGTCAACCGGAAGATGCTCCAATCCAGCCCTGATTGCTTCACCAACTCCTCAGCCTTGATCTTCGTGATGGCATAGTAATCGCCATCGCTGGGGCACAGCCGATCGTTCACGGTGATCCACGGCGTCGCAACGCGATCGCCATATACCGACACCGACGACGAGAAGAGCAGAAACGCCCCGGGTGCGCAGCGTCGCAGCGCCCCGATGAGATTGGCCGTGCCCTGCACATTGACGGCTTCCGCCAGCGCCGGTTGCTGATCGGCCAGCGGCGGGATGATGGCCGCCAGATGAATCACGGCGTCCACATCGCGCACGGCGGCATCGAACGAACCGGGCACGCATAGATCGCCCCAATTCACCTCAACCGCATTGG
>JAUQXD010000139.1 GCA_030834835.1 Thermoflexales bacterium
GCCGTCAGGTTGATGAACGACGGGGCGCGGATGTGATACCGATAGGGGTTCGCGGTCCCGTCGGACACCACGTAGAAGCCCAGCTCACCCTTCGGCCCTTCGACACGGCCATACGCCTGGCCGGCCGGCACGCGCGCCGAATACGCCTTCTTGCCCGTCTGAATCTCGCCGCCTGGCAATTGAGTCAACGCCTGCTGCAAGATGCGCAGCGATTGTCGAATCTCGTCGAGGCGCAACAAATATCGATCGTACACATCGCCGTGATTGCGCACGGCCACATCGAAATCAAACCGATCGTAGATCGAGTAGTTATCGGCCCGGCGGCAATCATAGGCCACGCCCGAAGCCCGCAGCACCGGCCCGCCCACGCTGTACTTGATCGCGTCTTCGGCTGTCAACACGCCCGCGCCTTCACAGCGCGCGCGAATGATTTCATTGTCGCTGAGGTAGCGCTCGAAGTCGTCGATCTTGCGCGGCAGCCGCTCGAAGACCAGTTCGCGCGCGGTTTCCACGAAGCCCGGCGGCAGATCGCGCGCCACGCCGCCAAAGCGGAAGTAGTTGCACATCATGCGCGAACCCGACGCGGCTTCGAACAGGTCCAGGATCAACTCGCGTTCCTGCATGCCGTATAGCGCGGGCGTGAAGAACGCACCCAGGTCGTTCAGCAAAAAGCCGATCGCCCAGACGTGATTGCACACGCGCGTCAACTCCGCCATGATCACGCGGATGTACTCGGCGCGTTCGGGCGGCTTGATGCCCATCAACTTCTCGACGGTCAGCGCGTACCCGAAGTTGTTGCTCATCGACGAGAGGTAGTCCAGCCGATCGGTGAACGGCATGTTCTGAATGTACGTGTTGCGTTCGCCGATTTTTTCGTGATTGCGGTGCAGATAACCCATCACCGGCTCAAGGTGGCGGATCGTTTCGCCTTCCAGCGTGACGACCATGCGGAACACACCGTGCGTCGAGGGGTGCTGCGGGCCGAGGTTTACGACCAGGTGATCGGTCTCGATATTTTCCTCAGGCTGATCGGCCCCGACGTGACTGTTGCCATTACCATTGCGCTCGGCTGGCGTCAAGATGCCGCCCGCGGCCGCATCCATCGCCTTGACGCGATCGTAAACGGCCGCATCCGCGCCCGAAGTGTAAATCGCCGGATCGAAATTCGCCGGGAAATTGAGGTTGTCGCCATAGGGCACGCGCTCTTCAACGCGCCGGAAGTGGCCGCCCGGCCAACGGCTGTCAAAGGGCTTGGTATCCTGCTCGAAATAAGCCTCTTTCCAGTCTTTGCGCAATGGGTGGCCTTCGAAGCCTTCCCACATCAAAATGCGCTTCAGATTGTGGTGGCCTTCGAACTTGATGCCCATCAAATCCCAGGCTTCGCGCTCTTGAAAATCAGCGCCGGGCCAGACGTTTTCGAGCGTGGGGACGACGGCGTTGTCACGCGGAGTACGCGCCTTGAAGACCAGTGGCGGGCCGCTGTGCCGGGTTGAGTACACGTGATACACGACTTCGCACTCGTTGGCCGCGGGATAATCGACGCCGGTGACGCTGGACAAATAATCGTAGCCCAGTTCGTCGCGGATGAACGTCGCCGCTTCGACGAGTTTATCGTTCGCAATCACCGCGCCTTCAAAATCACCGGGCGTGATGGCGTCTGCAAATTTTTCTTTCAACACGGCCAGCGGGCCGGTGAGTTCAGCAACGGGAGCCGCAGCAGCTTTTGCCGCCATGTTTTCCTCTCTTATGCCTTAACTTCAGCCGCAGGCGCAATCTGCCGGGCCAATTCACGGATTTCGGTCGCGCGGCGCAGATCGATCAGATCGGGTCCCAGCACCGGCACGGGAATCGCTTCGATGTCGGTCTTGCGATACCACGGCACCGTCAGGATGCTCTGCTTCTCGACCTTCTCAAACAGCTTCAAGAAGCCGTGCAGCAGGGCTTCGGGCTTGGGCGGGCAGCCGGGCACATACACATCGACGGGCAGGAACTTATCGATGCCCGACACGACGTTGTAGCCTTCCTTGAACGGGCCGCCGCTGGTCGCGCACGCGCCCATCGAGATGACATACTTGGGTTCGGGCATCTGGTTGTACAGCCGCACAATGGTGGGCACCATCTTCTTCGTCACGGTGCCGGACACGATCATCAAGTCGGCCTGGCGGGGCGAGGGGCGCATGAGACCCGCGCCAAAGCGCTCCAGGTCGTAGCGGCCCGCCGCCACACAGATCATCTCGATGGCGCAGCAGGCCAGACCGAACATGATCGGCCACATGGAGCGTTTGCGGCCCCAGTTGTACAGCTTGTCCAGCGACGTGACGAAGATGTTGTTGCTCAGTTCGGGCGGAACAATGGGATCGTTGGGGAAGGGTTCTGGCTGTTGACTCATTGCGCGGCTACCTCCTCGTACCATTCACGTTGGATGTTCTCCAGCAAGTATATCGCAGTGACGGCTGGATCGTCAACAAAGTCCGGCAGTTCGATGATCCACTGATGCAGGGTGTCCCAATCGAGTTCGAGTGGATCGATGGTCGGGTGCCGGCGTTTCAGCGCGACCGCAATCGCGTAGTCGTCGTCCCAGAAGAGCGCCATCACCTCACCCCCACGCGCCTGCGCGCGCCCTCTCCCGAAATCGGACCGCTTCGCGTGCGTTCAGGAGAGGGGGCCGTGAACAAACAGCGTCCTTCACGTGAGGTGAAGAACGCTGATCACAGGTCTTAGTTGAGCGCGTGATTCAATCTGACAATCCGGTGTTGGCTCCACATCGATGACGATCCCCCGCCTGGCGCGCACAAGTGCGCTTTGTAACGAGTGCGAGTTATTGTACCGCCGTTCAATCAAATTGGCAACCAGATTGCGGCAATTCTTGAGGCCATTTCAACGCCGTTGGCGTATCAAACAGAATACCAAATACTCCTCATCTAATTGACAATTTGCCTCATGGTGATAGAATGTACATGTCTGGCGGGGGCAGAAGATTTTCGCACGAAAGGGGTCTGCGATCATGCAAGCTACTCGCCAACGCATCCTGGAAATCCTCAAAGAACGCGGCACCGCGACTGTCGAAGAACTCGGCAGTGAACTTGATCTCACACCCGTTACCATTCGTCATCACCTGGACATCCTGCGCAGCGAGGGCCTGGTGCAGGCCCCCAAAGTCAAGCGCCGCGACGCACCGGGCCGGCCGCAGCACATCTACGCGCTGACCGACGCCGCCGATGAGTATTTTCCCAAGAATTACGCCGGTTTTGCCGATCTGATGCTGCACGAAATCCGCGACCGCGTCGAAGCGCGCGAACTCGATTCGATTTTGCGCGGTGTGGCCAATCGGTTGGTGGCACAGGCCCCCAACGCCCAGCCCGGCGAATCGACCACCCAGCGCATGGACCGCGTCGTGCGCTTCCTCACCGGCAAGGGCTACAATGCCGACTGGCAGCCCGTGGACGGCGGTTATCTGCTCCGCACTCACAACTGCCCCTATCACGACATCTCCAGGGACCACGTCGAACCGTGCGTCATGGATATGGCGATGATCAGCCAGCTGCTGGGCCAGACCCCGCAGCGGCTCGACTGGATGGCGGGCGGCAACAACGCCTGCGCCTACCTGGTCAAGAACAGCGTGGCGCAATAAGCAGGACAGGCTCCGGCCAACCCGATTGATCTTCTCACTTCCGAGGCCAGCCGGCTTCGGAAGTGCGCTTTTAGATGACACCCATTGGTGTTATTGACGCACCGGCCAATCGATGCTAGAATCTCATCCACACCTATTGGCTAACCGGTATCCGGGAGGAAAACACATGACGACAACGATGATTGAACCGATTGAGACACAAGTGACAACGGAAGTCGTGGTGCTGACACCACAGGCAGCCGATAAGCTGCGCACCATTTTACTGGAGAAGAATCTGCCCGATCACGGTTTGCGCGTCTTTGTCGCGGGCGGCGGCTGCTCGGGCCTGCAATATGGCATGGCCTTTGAAGCCAATCAACGCGATATGGACACCGTCGTTGAAGCGCACGGCCTGAAAGTATATGTCGATCCGGTGAGCATGGAGTATCTCTACGGCGCGTCGATCGACTACGTGGACGGCTTGATGGGCGCGGGCTTCCGCATCGAGAATCCCAACGCCGTGGCGGCCTGCGGCTGCGGCTCGTCGTTCCGCACCAAAGAGAGCGGCGAAGCGCCAGCCGGCGGCGGTTGCGCCTGCGGCAACTAATTTTGACAGACGACCTCCCGCAGGTGCTAACCGACCTGCGGGAGGTTTTTTGTTATAATCGCCGCATGGCTAAACACTTCACCCCCGCAGAAGCCAACCAACTTCTGCCCCACGTTCGCGCACTGGTCATGCAAGTGATGCACGCCCGCCAGGTCATCATCGACGCGCGCCCGGAATTGTGGCCGGTGCTGGAGAAGGGCCTGGGCAACGGCGGCAGCAAAAAGGCGGGCGAAATGATCCAGGAATTCCGCCGCGTCGAAGACGGCTTGCGCGATTTGCAGGCACTGGGCGTGGTGGTCAAAGACATCTCGATCGGGCTAGTGGACTTTCCGGCGCTCCGTGCGGGCCGCGAGATTTTGCTGTGCTGGAAATTCGACGAGCCGCAAGTCGCCTACTGGCACGATCTGCAAAGCGGCTATGCGGGCAGACAGAAGATATAGGACGCAGATATACGCTGATTACGCTGATTTATCCGTCCATCCCGTAATCCGCATTTTAAGAGGTTAGACTGTGTTGAAGTTCTTTGGCAAGAAAACAACGCCCGTGCGCGAGAACACACGACTGTGGCTGGACCTGGGTGATCTGGGCGACCTGGTCAATCCCGCCGGGCCGCATGAGCAGTGGCAGGATCACGGCCTGGGCCTGTTGCGCACCATTTTGCATCAGAATGGCGTGCTGACGGATATGTTCTCTACGCGCCAGTGCACCTCGTGGGATGAAGTGAAGCAGCGCCTGACCGGCTACGAAATGCTGATCATGAACGTGCGCAGCTACACCTTCCCGGTGGCCTATCGCGCTGCGAAACTGTTCAAGGAAGTCAACCCCACCGGCATCATTCTCGTCGGCGGGATGCACGCCACCGTCGCGCTGGACGAGATGGAAGAGATCCCCGAGTTCGACAAGATTTGCCAGGGGCCGGGCGAAAACATCATTGTCGATCTGGTCACGAAGCCGCACGATTTTCCGCGCGTGATCATGGGCGTCGGCGCGAAGTCGATGGCCGACTGGCCGATGATCGATCGCACGTTGTGGCCCAAACCGGCCAGCAAGAAACTGGAAAAGAAATTCAACTGGCCGCTGGAACCCGAATGTGGCTGGGGGCCGGGACCGGTCGTGACGCTGCTGACGAGCCGCGTCTGCCCGTGGCAGTGCGTGTTCTGCAATGAAAATTCGTACATTCCGAATATGGGCCGCCGCCCCGTCGAAGCCGTGATCGACGAACTCAATTTCCTCGATCGAAAGTACGGCGTCGGCTCGCTCGTCATCCATGACTCGATGTTCTTTCAGAATCCCAGCTGGCTGGAAGAGTGGCTGGAGAAGTATCCGCGCAAGGCCAACAAGATTTGGCCGTACTGGGCGGCGGGCCGCGCCGACACCGTGCGGCAGTGGCCGGAATTGTTTGAGGCGCTGATCAAGGAAACACGCTGGGATACGGTCTCGATCGGGTTCGAGTCAGGGAGCGATCGGGTGTTGAGACTCCTCAACAAGGAATGCAACGAAGAGGACAACTACTTCACGATCGATCTGCTGACCCGCATCGGCGACGAGATGGAAAAGCAGGGCAAGAAGCCACCCGTGTTTTGGTCCAACATCATGCTGGG
>JAUQXD010001300.1 GCA_030834835.1 Thermoflexales bacterium
TGGCGTGGTCGTTATTCTGGCTAGTGCTTGATGCCTTTCAACACAAGACTTTCACGCCCCTGGAATACGTAGCACTGCTTGTTTTAGGCAAGGCCGACGGGGGCAGCTACTTCTTCGTTCCCCTGCTGTGTCAGTTCTACCTGATGTCACCCATCCTCGTGCCCATTGCTCGAGCCCGGCCAGGGCAGCTTCTTCTTGCCGCTGTCTTCATACAGGCCGCCACATTTGGCCTGCAATACCTCAAGATATTCTCAGAACCTGTGGCTGAACTGCCGCTCGTATCGTGGGTCGGGCTGATTAATTACCAGGCGGCGTTTTTCTCATGGACAATCTATTTCACACTCGGGCTGGTGTTTGGCTTTCATGGCGAGCGCATCAGACAAGGACTCGTGCAATGGAAATGGCACCTGGTCGGTCTTATGATTGTTGCGGCAACAGCCTCGATGTTTGAGGCTGAGTCGATCTATTGGACCACCGGCCACGACAATCGCTCCGTGCCTTTTACCATCAGCAGCATCTTATACTCCATTGCCATTATTCTTGGCTATGTCGTGTTCGACAAGATACGAATCCCGGCGCCTGCACTGGTTCAGCAGATTGGCAGCAAATCTTACGGGGTATATCTGGTGCACCTGCCGATGATTGAATACACGGCGCGTGTGATTCGCCAGCTAGCCCCATGGCTCCTGGCCTATCAAGTGACTGTGTTTGCACCGCTCATGCTCGCGGTCGGGCTGGGGGGGCCACTGCTGCTCATGATGCTCATCCGCAAATCCCCCGCACGCAGGTATTATCGCTACATGTTCGGCTAGAACGGCGCATACCTCGCGACTCGAAAACTGCCGATCAATGCCAGCCAAACAGCGTGACAAGGCGCATGTTTGTTGCAGTGCCGGGTTACGTCTTGCGCCTTGTTTTCATACACTTCAAGCCCGTAAACCGAATAGCCTCACCCCTGCCGCCTGTGTGTGCCGTACCTCGAGAGTGCGCCAGCCAGAGTCTGACAACACTGCCGCGTAGCCCCGGACAGGGCGCCAATCGTCAAAACCATCTAACCGTATCTTACGAGAAGATAACAACGCCCTGTGCGGTAGTGCCTTTCCGCAGTTGATTTTGACCAAATCTATACACAATTACGGCGCAACGCCCCAGTGTCATCAACTTGCAGCAAACCCCGGCGTAAGATAATGCTTATGGTGATGTGCTGTGCAAACTTGGGGACCTAAGAAGAAGGTGTTATGACAATGGCAGGAATCGACCAACTCGTTGAACCCAGTTTAACCTGGTCTACTCACAGATTATCCGTCATTATCCCGGCCTACAATGAAGAAGACGGTATCGCCGAGATCGTCGATCGGGTGTTGAGCATCCAGCCGCAACTGGAAGCGGTGGGTGTGGAAGGCCCGGAAGTGATCGTCGTGGACGACGGCAGCAAGGATCGCACCGTCGAGATCGTGCGCGGTTACAGCAACGTGCGCCTGATCATTCATGCGCAGAATCGCGGCTATGGCGGCGCGTTGAAGACCGGTTTCTCCAACGCCACCGGCAACTTGCTCTCCTTCCTCGACGCCGACAGCACCTATCCGCCCGAAAGTTTTCCCGAACTCTGCCAGGAAATCATCAAGGGCGCCGATCTGGTCATCGGTTCGCGCATGGCCGGCGCCAAAAGCGAGATGCCGCCCACGCGCCGCCTGGGCAACTTCATCTTCGCGAACCTCGTCAGCCTGGTCGGCAATCAGCATGTCACCGACAGCGCCAGCGGTATGCGCGTCTTCCGCAAGGAAACGCTGGAGCGCATGTACCCCCTGCCCGATGGTCTGAACTTCACCCCCGTGATGAGCACGCGCGCCATCCACGAAGGCCTGAAGATGGTAGAAGTGCCCATCCCGTACAGCGAGCGATCGGGGCGCTCCAAACTCAGCGTCGTCAAAGACGGCATGCGCTTTTTCAACTCCATCATCTGGACGGCTTTGTCGTATAATCCCGTTCGCGTCCTCGGCCTCATCGGGTTGGCCGGCATCGGCTTTGCGGCCGTCGTCGCGCTGATGTTGATCGTGCTGCGCGCGAACGGCATCAATCAACTGGGACCGTGGGGGATCTTTGCCGTCTTCAGCGCGGCTGTGCTCGGCGTGGCCGGTGTGTCCCTGTTCAGTCTTGGCGCGATGTTCAATTATCTGGTATCACTCTTCCAGAAGAAGGTGGAACAGCGCGGCCTGTTTGGCAAACCGATTTTCAATCCGCCGCTCGATCGGCAGTTCTGGTGGATCGGCGGTCTGGCCGTGATTGCCGGGTTCGTCGTCGGGGTAGGCACGCTGGTACTGGGCTTCAATGGCTGGACGCTAAATCAGTTATGGCTGTGGATGTTGGTTAGCGCCATGTCCACCATCATCGGCATACAACTGATCGTGTCATGGATCGTGATGCGCGTGTTGGAAGAAGTCAGCATCCGCGAAGTGAAGCAGGCATCGGATATGCTGGGCAACGCTAAACGCAGCGACTAAATTCAAGATAGCAGCCGATGAATTCGTCGGCTCCGGGGGCAATGGGTATGGACAATACACAAGAAGTGATTCCGTTGGAGCAACAACTTAAGCAAAATCTGGGTACACGCTCGGTGAAGAACCTGCCGATGTCGAAGTTCCCCGATGCCGATCTGGCCGTGCGCGCGAAAGGCGTGCGCCGCCCGCCATACAAGACCGATGTTTTACTGGTGAATCCCCCCACCCCCGATAAAGCGATCTGGATCCGCAGCCAGCACCGGGTGGGCCGCAAGAGCCGCGAAAACATGATCTGGCCGCAGATGGAACTGGCGCAGATGGCGGCCATGCTCGCGCCCGATTATTCCGTCGCCATTATCGACGCGAATGCGGAACGCATGTCGTGGCCGGAATTCGAAGCGAAGTTGAAGGAACTGCGCCCGCGCTTTTACCTGACGCAGGTCACTGCACCGACGTTGACCAACGACATGTACGGCGCGTTTCTGGCGCGCAGCCTGGGCGCAATCACCATCGCCTTTGGCACGCACGTCACGCCGATGCCGCGCGAGACGCTGGAGCAATTTCCCGCGCTCGATTTTGTGCTGCGTGGCGAACCCGAATTGACCCTGCGCGAACTACTCGACACCATCATGACCGTCAACGGCGAGTGGCATCTGGCCGACGGAAAACTCATCCGCGCCGATGGGAAAGTCACCGACGAAGACGGCCATCTGGCGTACATGATGAAAGACGCCGATCCGATGTGGGAACCAGCATGGGCAATCAAGTCCGTCGAGGAGCCTATCGCCGACGATCGCATGCGCCTGACGTATTCGCATCTATCGGGCGTGCGTGGGCTGGCCTGGCGGCAGGGCGCGGAAGCCCGCGTCAACTGGGATCGCCCCTTCATTCGCAACCTCGACGATCTGCCGATTCCGGCGCATCATCTGCTGCCGTTCGACAAGTATCGCATCCCGATGATCAAAGGCCCGTACACATTCAT
>JAUQXD010001301.1 GCA_030834835.1 Thermoflexales bacterium
CGTATTGATCGCTGTAGAGATAAAACAGCAGCTTAAACAGGCGCGGAAAATGTTCGCGTAAACGCTGCACAAAGGTCCGGTATGCAGGCGATTGAGTCTGCGCGGCAAACTGAAGTTCGAGTTTGGGCAGCAGTCGTTCGAGTGTCAACTGGGCGTGTTGGGTGAGCCAGATTGAATCAGGCATGCTTAGCCTCGACGGGGTGCAACCACAGGAATTGATAGGGTTGGAGTGATGAGTGACGAGTGACGAGTGAATTTGATAATAGATCGATGTAAGTTAGATCATCGGATAACCCGATAGCTTGAGTTTGATCCGATAGATTGTTGATGACTAACACCCGATCATTTTGATAGCTGCGCCAGTAGGCGAGCAGGGCGGGATTATCGGCGGGAAGCAGGCGCAGATCGCCGCGTCCAAAGGCCGGATGTTGTCTGCGGACGTGCAGTGTGTGCTTGAACCAGTTGAGCAATGAAGTCTGATCAGCTTGCTGCGCGGCCACATTGACGCGCGCATAATCGTCGCCGACAGGCGCGTACAGCCGATCGGGCGATGCGGCTGAAAAGCCTGCATTCACGGTGGAATCCCACTGCATGGGCGTGCGCACGCCATTCCGATCGTCCAGCCAGATGTTGTCGCTCAGGCCGATCTCGTCGCCGTAATACAACACCGGCGAACCGACGAACGTCAGCAGGATCGAATTGGCGACTTTGATCTTCCGCAGGTCGCGGCCCAGCAGCGGCGCGAGCCGCCGGCGAATGCCCAGATTCAAGCGCATGCGCGGTTCGGGCGCGTAGAACTCCCACATGAATTCGCGCTCGTCGGGCGTGACCATTTCGAGCGTGAGTTCATCGTGGCAGCGCAAGAACGTCGCCCACTGGCAGGCGTCGGGCAGCGCAGGCGTGCGGGCCATGATCGCATCGATGGATGATCGATCGGCCCGGGCCAGTGCCATGAAGATGCGCGGCATCAGCGGGAAATGAAAATTCATGTGCATTTCAGCCTGCCCTGAGCCGGCCGAAGGGTCGCCGAAGTAGGCGCGCACGTCTTCCGGCCACTGATTGGCTTCGGACAAGAGCATGGTGCCGGGCGCATACGCATCGACGAAGGCGCGCAGCCGCTTCAAGTAAGCGTGCGTCTCCGGCAGGTTTTCGCAGCTGGTGCCTTCGCGTTCGTAGAGATAGGGCGGCGCATCGACGCGAATGCCGTCTGCGCCCTGATCGATCCAGAACTGCACCACGCGCAGCATGGCCTTCTGCACTTCGGGATTGTCGTAGTTCAGATCGGGTTGATGATGAAAGAAGCGATGCCAGTAATACTGGCCGCGTTTAGGATCAAACGTCCAATTCGACGGTTCCGTATCGAGGAAGATGATGCGCGTGTCTTGATACTTCTGATCCGTATCGCTCCACACGTACCAGTCACGATACGTGGCGTGTTCAGGATGCTGCGGATCGCGCGAAGCCTGAAACCACGGATGCTGATCGGAGGTGTGGTTGGGGACTAACTCCACCACGATGCGTAGATTGCGTGCATGCGCTTCACGCACCAGACGGCGGAAGTCGTCGAGCGTGCCGTAATCGGGATGCACATTGAAGTAGTCGCTGACATCGTAGCCGTGATCGCGCAGCGGCGACGGCGCAATCGGCAGCAGCCACAGCGTATCCACGCCGAGGTCGTGCAGATAATCGAGCTTCGTGATCAGACCGGGCAGATCGCCGATACCGTCGCCATTGCTGTCGGCACAGGCGCGCACGAAGACCTCGTAGATGACGGCGTCTTTGAACCAGAGTGAGTTATTCGTCGGTTGATCCATCATGTGACCTTCAGTACGGCTTACGCGTGGCCGCTCCACTGGACGGGGCAGGTGAAGACCATGAAACCTGCCCCGTCACTCTGGAGAAGATCAGCAGCCGCCGCAAAAAACCTGCGGGCTGCTTAACCTTTAACTGAGCCGGCCAGCATGCCGCGCACGAAGAAGCGCTGCAAGCTCAAGAACACCGTCAATGGCAGGATCATCGTGAGGAACGCGCCCGCGGTCAACAAATGCCAGTCCTGGCCGCGCGAGCCGACGATCTCGGCCAGGCGCTGTGTGACCAACTGATTCGTGGGCGAGGACCCGATGAAGATCAACGCGATCAGGTAGTCGTTCCACACCCACAGGAACTGGAAGATGGCGAACGACGCCAGCGCCGGCACCGACAGCGGCAGGATCAACTTGGTGAAGATGGTGAAGTGCGACGCGCCATCGATGAACGCCGACTCCAGCAGATCGCGCGGCAGTTCGCTGATGTAGTTGTACAGCAGGTACGTTGCCAGCGGCAGGCCGAAGCCGGTGTGCGCCAGCCACACGGCCAGGAACGTGCCGTTGAGTCTCAGCGCGACGTAGTCGCGGAGCAGGGGCACCAGCGCGATTTGCAGTGGCACCACCAGCAGCGCCACGACCAGCGCAAACAACATCTTGCGCGCCGGGAAGCGCATCCACGCGAAGCCGTAGGCCGCAAAGGCCGCCAGCGCGATCGGGAGCACCGTGGACGGCACCGCCACGGCAATGCTGTTGAGGAAGGCGCGCCCCATGTTGTCACCGCGTTCAGTAACGGTGGTGCCGTCTTTCAAGGTTGCGGTGTAATCATCGCCCGCGGTGACCTGCTTGTAGTTTTCCAGCGTGAACGTCGTGTTGGCCGTCCAGGTGTACTGCTGTACTTCCAGGAAGCCGACGCGGCGGTTGCCGATCCATTGCAGACGCTTGCCGTCTTTCTCGATGCCCGCGCGGAATTCCTCAAAGGTCGCCGTAACCCCGGCCAGCGTCATCGGCTGATTGCGATCGACCTCCGAGCCGGGCTTGATCTCTTCGACCGACACCCAGTCTTGATGCGGGAAGACCGACCACCAGCCGGTCGTATTGATGTCGATGCGGTCGCGCACGGACGAAACCAGCAGGCCAAAAGTGGGCACGGTCCACAGCAGGCAGATCAACGCCAGTCCGCCGTTGACCAGCAGGCTGCCCAGGAATTGCTTGCGCGGTTTTTTAGCAGCGGTTGTGGCAGCCATTAGAACGCCTCCCGTTGCGCAAACTGGCGCAGGTTATAGACCATCACCGGGATGACGGCGATGAACAGCACGATGGCGATGGCCGAGCCATAGCCGTTATTGTTGTACGTGAAATACTGCCGATAGAACTCGGTGGCGATCACGCT
The DNA here is from genome assembly GCA_030834835.1 of Thermoflexales bacterium. Classification (GTDB taxonomy): domain Bacteria; phylum Chloroflexota; class Anaerolineae; order Fen-1058; family Fen-1058; genus JAGOBP01. The sequence continues at coordinate 3,196 of JAUQXD010001301.1, forward strand.
GGAGCCGTACTGGCCGCCCGTCATCACGATCACCACGTCGAAGATCTTCAGGGTGAAGATCACGATCGTGGTGGATACCGTAATGATCGTGCCTTTGATCATGGGGATGATGATCTGGAAGAAAATCTGAACTTCGTTCGCGCCATCCACCCGGGCGGCCTCCAGCACCTCGCTGGAAATGCCCTTGATGGCCGCCGAGAACAACACCATCGAATAGCCTGTTTGGAGCCAGATCACGATGACGATCAGGAAGAGGTTATTCCACGGCTGGAAGAACGCGGTCCAGGCCTGCGGCTGACCGCCCAGTGACACGACGATCGAGTTGAGCAGGCCGATTTGCGGCGCATCGACCGGTTTGACGGCGTAGACGAAATTCCAGATCACGCCCGCGCCGACGAACGAGATCGCCATCGGCAGGAAGATCAGCGCTTTGGCCAGGGTCTCGAAGCGGCTCCGATCGGCCAGCACGGCGATCAAGAGTCCCACGGAGACGGTGAACGTCGTGCCGAAGACCATCCACATCAGGTTGTTGCGGAACACGATCAGCATATTGGGGTCGGTGAACACGCCGAGGAAGTTCTGCAGCCCCACGAAGTTGACGCTGTCCGCATCGAACAGGCTGAAGATAGCCGTGCGGACGGTGGGCAGCGCCAAAGCCCAGATCAGCATGAGGATCGCCGGGCCGACGAAGATCATCGGCTGCAGCCGCCGCGTCCACTGGACGGGCAGTTGCTCGACAAAGAAGTTGGCGGTCGTGAAGAGCAGCACCATGCCGCCCACACCCCAGATGATCGCCAACACGACAGTTACCAGCTGCGGAGTTGTGGCTGCCGCCGTTGTTTGCAGGTCGCGCAGGTAGACAAAGCCAAAGGCCAGCGCCGCAACCGACACGAGCAGCGGTACCAGGGCGAGGAGCGCCCGGCTCAGGCTGCCCGCCGGGGCAGTCGTGCCGGGGGGCAGCTTGCGGGAGGTGGAAATAGCCATGCGATTCGATCCTTTCTCCAGAATGCCGTTGAGATGCGGCGGGTTTCAGCCGACGTGGCTGAACGAGTCTCAGTATGACACAGCCATTAACATGAAGCAAATCTAAACCGATAAATTTGCCAATTCCACCAGCGCCGACTTTGATGTTGCAAGGGCGGAAGCGGCCCCGTTGGCTGGTTTGTTAAGGGGAGGCCGGCCTGCAGTTAAGCAGGCCGGCCCATTGCCCTGACTGAAATTTACTTCGGCCAGGAGGCGTCGATGTTCTTGAGGGCGGTGTCGAGGTCGGTGGCGCCGGCGATGTAGGAAGTCATTTCCTTCCAGAAGGAGCCTGCGCCCACCTGACCGGGCATCACGTCCGAGGCGTCGAAGCGGACGGCGGTGGCGTTCTGGATGATCTCGGCCACGCCGCGCTCGATGTCATTGCCGTACCAGCTGAGGTCGGCGTCCTTGTGCGGGGCAATCGCGCCGCCGGCCTGCATCCAGGCCTTCAGG
>JAUQXD010001302.1 GCA_030834835.1 Thermoflexales bacterium
GCGAACCACGTGTGCCAGCGGTGCGCGGCGGCCTCGATCGTCCGATCGGCAGTGGGGACGTAGCGATTGAAGCCCAACCTCGGCGTGATGTTAATCAACAGCGGGGTCGGCGCGTCCGATTGAACGACCAGGCGAATGCGCTGGGCCTTGTCACCGGTGGCTTCAACCTCATTCTGCGCGAGGGGTATGTTGGTGGTATAAGCCACGTTGCGGCGAATATCGCCCGTGAGCCGCAAAATGCCGCCGCGCCGATCGGTCTGCGCCTGATCGAGTTGCGCGCGAAACGTCACGCCCGCGCCCCCCGGCGGCAGCACGATCAGCAGCGTTTCGGTGTCCTCAAACACGATCGTAAACGTGCCGCGTGAGGTGTGCGCGTCGATGCGGTGCGGATACGTCGTCACTGTCAAGTCTAGTGGCGTGCCCTGCTCGTCGGTAAAACACCACTCGTCAATCAACGGCGGGCGCTGTCGATAACTGCTCAATTTCTGATCGACTTTGAACCAGCGCTCGGCCAGCCGCACCGCAAAATGCTGATCGGTCTGAAAGATCAACAGCCGCGAGCTGCGGTCGCTGAACGGAATTTCGCGCAGGTTGATGCGATTCTTCAATAGTTCCAGATACGGTGAATTGCTATCAGTCATTAACCCCCGCCTCCCCAAAGCAATCGGCCAGCAAGGTTTGCAGCCGCCGTTCCAGCACGGCATAGGAAAAATACTGGCGCGCCAGTTCGTAATTCAAATCCGCCATCTGGCCTGCCAGCTCCGCGTCACTTAACACTCGGCGCGTCTGCGCCAGCGTCTCCTCGGTAATGTAGCCGTCAAACTCAATCACGTGAAAGCCGCGCGGCTTGATGTCCACTTCAAACGTCGAATAACCGTTGACAACGATCGGGCGGCGAAAGTACACCGCTTCGAGGAAGGCATTGCCAAAACCTTCGATGCTGGACGGATACGTCACCAGATCGGCGTGTTGATAGGCATCGGCCAGCTGGTAAATTTTGCGCCCGTCCAGCGTCAGGGCGCGATCGTCGCGGATCAGTTCCGCTTCAAAAATCACCCGCACGTCCATCAAATCGGCAAAGTCATGCACGCGCCGTTCGTAGCTATTGCCCTCGTCACCGGCCGCATGCGAGATGACCAGGCAGGCGGGCAGACCCATCCGGCGGGTCAGCTCGATGGCGTGTTCGATGCCTTTGCGCTGCACCACGCGCGTGGGCTGCAAGAAGAACCGTTCGCCCAATCGCACACCCAGCGCCGCGCGAATGTCCGCGGCATAGTCGTCGGGCGGCGGCGGCGGCTGCTCGAAGTCCATCACGTTCGGCACCACCATCGCCGAGATGCCCGTGCGATGGCTCAATTCGCGCGCCGCAATGGAATTGATGACGACGTGTTTGATGCCGGGCAGCGTGGGCGGAAACGCCGCGTTGAGATAATCGGCCACGCAGTTCACCAGAAAGCGCTCGCGTTCCCAGTGAAAATCGTGGTGATGGGCAATTGCCGGCAGCCCCGTCTCAGCCAGCAATTCGGTCAGCGCCAGGCCCAGCGGAATGTTCAGCGGGATCGTCAGCGCGTTCTCAACGATCAGCAATTCAACCTGGAAGTCGTGCACGAACGAGTAGAGCTGCTGTTTCAGGAAGTCGCGTAATTCGTGGATGCGCTGCGTGACCAGGCGGGGGCGAACGTGGCGGGAGACGGCTTGCGTGTAGATGGCGTAAATCTCGGGATCGCCGCGTTGCGCGGCCTGCTGCCGCCAGTCGTTGGAAAACGACACATTGGTAATCTCGTCGATGGCCTCGTGCCTGAAGTAGGCTTCCGGCACCACGCGGCTGCGTTCGGCGGGCCAGTCGGATTTTCCCGCGAAGTAGCAGCACGTGTGCCCCAGCCGCTCCAGCACCGTGACCCACTTCGTCGTCTCCAGCGACACGCCATCGGTCCCGGCTAGCCGCGTGGAGACAAAGCCGATGCGTCTTGGTTTATCCGTCATTGCGCCTCAACCAGACTACCTGATACGGGGCTAACGTCAACGCGCTGCCAACAAACAACTGTGCCGTGATCAACTCCGTGGCCGTCACCCATTCGCGTTCGAGTTGAATGGTCTGCGGCTGCGCCGATACATTGTGCAGGCACAACACCTGCTCAGCACCGTTGCTGCGTCGAATGACAAACACTGCTGTTTGAAAGTTTAGCACATCCTGCGGGCTATGTGGCGCAAATGCCATCGAGGCGGCTCGCATCTCCAACAACCGCTTAAACCTATTGAACACGCGCGAACGTCGTGAAGGCGAATCTTGCAACTCGCGTTCCACGTCAACCCGATCGAATTTCTGGCGATTGATGGTACGATTCTGCCCCGTCCCACCAAAAGATGGGGATTGTTCCATCAACACGACGCCTTCCGGCCAGCCGCGCGAACCGAACAGGCTGTGAAAATAGAGGCCCGGCATACCGCTTAACGCCAGCATGATGGCGTGCGCGGCCACGAAGCGATCGATCTGCGTGTCGATCGCTTCAGCACCGTTCGGATCAGACAGCGCGTCAAAGTAGTTGATATTGAGTTCGTACGGACTGCGCGAACCATCAGGATTGTGTTTGTAGGATACACGCCCGCCGTGCGCCACCACTCGATCGACCAACGCGGCAATCTCGGCGTCGCTCAAGATGCCGCGTGCGGGATTCAGCCCGATGCCGTCGTGCGAGGCGAGAAAGTTGAAGAAGGACGCCTCACCCCTCCTACTCCCCTCTCCTGACGACATGTTGCGCGGAGCGGTCGTCAGGAGAGGGGCCGGGGGTGAGGCGGTCAGGCCCGCCGCCCACTCTGACAACGAGCGCGCATCGCCGGTGTGCAGCGTGTGCAGCATCAAAGGCGGCAGCGCGAAGTTATAGACGAGCTGCGCTTCGTTGTGGCCGTCGCCAAAGTATGAAACGTTATCGACATGCGGCACATTCGTTTCTGTAATCAAAG
>JAUQXD010001303.1 GCA_030834835.1 Thermoflexales bacterium
AGATGGCTGATCTCATCGGCGGTTCCGGCGAAGTGGCGATCATCGCCCACGACCAGACCAGCCGCACTGGCATCGATCGTGTGAAGGGCTTCGTCGATCAGATTAAGGCCAAGTATCCCAACATCACGATCGCGAGCGTAGACTATGGGGCGGGTGATGCGCTCAAGTCCACCGACATCGCTAAGGCGGTGATCCAGGCGCATCCAAACCTCAAGGGCTACTTCGGCGCGAATGAAGGCTCGGTCATCGGCGTGCTGAATGCCGCGAAAGAACTGAACATGGGTGGCAAGCTGGTCATTATCGGCTACGATTCGGGCCAACTACAGAAGGATGCCATCCGTTCCGGCATGGAAGCGGGTGCCATCACGCAAGACCCGAGCGGTATCGGCTACAAGTGCGTGGAAGCCGCGGTGAAGGCGATGAAGGGCGAAAGCCTGCCCAAGAACATCGACACCGGCTTCAAGTGGTACGACAAGACCAACATTGATGACCCGAAGATTGCCACTATGCTGTACGACTAAGCTAAACGCGCAGTGTTGAAAGCGCGGGGCTGTCCGCATCTCTAGACAGCCCCCATTTTTCAAGCAGGTTGTGGTATACGTACCACATTGCACTAGGCGCTTTCGAACTTTCTTGCCTGACAGACTCGCGGGTTTATGGCTACCATTCACGACGTCGCCCAACGCGCCAACCAGAATCACGAGCACGATTCACGCCCAATCACAACGTCAACCCCATCACCATTGCCAGTCCCTCACCCCCACCCCGACCCGCGCGAAGCCCACTTTAGTGTCCCCCGTCGAAAACGATTCGACAGGGAGAGGCTGGGAGGGGGGCTGGCGCCTCGCGTGTCCAGCGCGCCTTGCGACGTCAGCCACGCTTGTGTGTACAGCGCGAACATATGCCGCCCGCTATCGCGGTCGATCGAGCCACGCCCGCAGCAACCGGGCTTTCTCAATCCGGCCCATCTTCAGATAAGCCTCATATTCATGTTCCAGGTCAATGACCGGCACCCGCATGTCGTCGACGGTCACAAATCGCTTGATGCGCTTCAGATCGATCGGCTCACCCCAGGCGGCGTCTTCAGCGGGCCGCGTCGCCATCTCGCCCATCAGCTCCACTTTGACGCCGTCGATCAGCAGTACGCCGAAGTGCGATCGAATAGTGCGGCTTTCCCACACGGCGACCTTGCGCGTCACGTTATCGGCAAAGCGCCGCTCGATGTCGTACACGCCCGCTTCATCGCTTTGCAGATCGATATCGTGCACTTCACCCACGGGCACGCCTTGCAGCGCGAAGCAGAGGCTGCCGGTGACAGCCCAGTTGATGTCGGTCCCGGCGAGCCGCCGGTAAAGCGTGCGAAGCACATCGAGAAAGGCTGGATCGATCATGGGCGTGGGTTCCAGACCTGAAGTCAGCGCTATTGGGGTGTGCATGGCGTCCCCCTGTCCGTACGGATCATGCGGCCCGACAACTTCGACGACGATCACGGCGGCGGACGGAGAATCCAGTTTCAGTATACAGCTGCTGGCAAGCGCATAGACCTCGGAGGTTTCATGTGCCTGCGGGCGTGACAAGATGATCGATCTGATCGATCATCAGGCAAGGCTGTCTGGCCGATTCTTGAGTGAAGAAGGCGAAGAGGTAGTGTTGATCCGTCACGAATAAACGTTACGCGCAGCGTTACCTCTGAAGCGGTCCAATCCACACGTCGTCAAAGTAACCTGTTAAAGTTATGGAAGAGGTGGAGTCCTTGTGCGCACGCAACGTGAAAGTAGGCTGTGCTCCTTGAAGTTGCGCCGCGTCGACAGTGTAGGCCCCCAGTTGCTCGCCATCCAACAAGTACGTGAAAGTTCTGGTGTCCGAATCGAACTCGATCCGAAAGGTATGCTGGCTGCCGGGCATAATCGGCTTCGATTGAGGAAAAGACGCAACTGTAGAGTTGTTTTCAGCCAGCCAGCATTGGGCCATCTGGGACGTACCGTCGCGGGGAGATAGCATGCAGTTCGTGTCCACCATGTAGCTGACGAGCCCCATCAGCACATTCCCGGCATTCTGATCGGGATCCAGCCTGAGTTTGGCCTCAAAGAAGATAGGTGATTGCAGTGCCATGTTCCTATAAGGCCTGGCGTAGAGTCCGGTGAGTTTCGGATACGTATCTTGAGAAAGCATGATCTCGCCAGCGCGCTGCTCGATATTTCCGGTCGTTGCAGACTGTTCCCACAGGTTCTGATTGTAACTGCCTTCATACGCGGGATTGTTGAAGTCATCGTACATGTTCGAGCGTGATGCCACATAAAGCACTGTGGCGATCACGGCTACTAGGATGACGATCGCGCCAGCGAGCCTCGCCAATGTCGGCTTTGAAAGCTGTCGCTGGCGCGGCGCGGGTTTGGTCAGCGCCGCCAACTTCTTCTTCGCCGTGATCGCCACGTGCTGCCGATCGGGATACTTTGGATCGCGAGCCTGCACTTCGCCCCATTTTTCCAACGCGGCCTGATACTTGTTCGCTTTCAGCAAGCGCCCCGCTTCGGCGTACAACGCGGCCAGTTCGCTTTGCCGCTGCGTCTCCTGCTCCTCGCGCTCGATCTCGAGCTGTGCTTTCGCTGTGAGGCCGTCGGCATCGGCAAACTGCGGATCGATCTGTTGAACTTCCTGCATCTTGCCCAACACCTGCCGCCATTGCCGCGCTCGTGCCAGACCGATCGCCTGCTCATATAACGTCGTGAGCTGCTCCTGACGCTGTTGTGCAGCCTGTTCCTGCGCGATTTCGGATTCAGCGCGCGCCAACAACCGATCAGTTTCACGGAAGCCCGGTGCAGCCTGTCGGACTTGTATTAAGAGTTGCTGTGCTTCCGGCCAGCGCCGCGCATCCAGTTCGCGTACGGCGCGGCTGTAAAGATCATTGAGCCCGGCTTGCCGCTTAAGCTCGGCTACTTCCTTTTGTGCGGCGGGCAGCAGTTCATCCGGATCGGCGTAATCCGGTTGCAGGGCAGCGATCTGCGCGAAGACGTTGACGACGGCCCGCCATTGTTTGGCTTGCGCCAGGCGGCGTGCCTCGGCATACAAATCAGCCAACTGCTGGTGCATTTTCGCGGAGCGCAACAGGCCAGCCGCGCCCCGATAGTCACCGGCCTCGGCGGTCAATGTCTCCAGCGCGGCGATCGCTTCCGGCCAGACATGTGCAGATTGAGCCTGCTGTGCTTGTGTGAACAAGGCATTCAAGCGTTGCTGACGCTGCGCTTCTTCCAGCCGAGCCGCGGCGTTGGGATAATTGGAACGAACCTCGATGATGGCTTGAAAACTGCGGCAGGCTTTGTCCCAATCCTCCACCCAGAAAGCAGCCAGCCCTTCAGTGAAGAGCTGTTCCAGGCGTTGCTCCAGTTCTTTGTCGATCCCGGGTGCCGGCTGCGGCGGGCGCTGACGGACGTGCGGCATTTCAGGCAACTGGAAGATCGCGCCTTGCGGCGCGCGCATGTAGAGCACCGGCGTGCCCCATTCCACGCTGTTAGTCACAGCCAGGCTGATCGCTTTACGCGCCTCGGCCACCGCGGCATCCACCGGCAGACCTTCGGCCAGGGCTTCGTAAAACGATCGGGCGAATTCCACCGCGGCCCGATCGGTGATCTCGTACTGCATCGCGACCACGGCCGGCATGCCGCGCCGCACCAGAATAGCCGCCGTGCTGGAGAAGACATCGTGCTCGCTGCCACGCGCGCCTTCACACGAATTGAGCAACACCAGTCGCAGCGATCGATGATCAGCCAGCAGCCGACCGAGTTCGGTGGCCAGGAAGCGATGCGCGTCGCCATTCTCATCGGCCAACGCGATGACACCTTCGTCGGCGGCGCTGTCAAAACCGCCGTGACCGATGAAGTGAAAGATGTGCCATGGGCCGCTGCGCATGGCGCGTTGCAGATCGCGCCACGTCTGCCCTTCCAGCCACTTAAGATCAATCAGCCGCTGCTTTTGCAGATCGCCAATCGCCAGCTCGACCCGCTGTTTCTCACGCGCTACATCCAACGCCGGCAAATCGCGCGGGCTGACGACCATCCCCAGGATGCGTAACGGCGGCTGCACCAGCAGTGGCTGCACGGGCTGCGGCAATTCCAGGTAACGCACTACCGGCGTATCCCGCGACAGGCAGACATACTCGGCCTCACGCGGATCGTAGAGGAACTCCCACGGCAGTTGGGCGAGTTCCGGCGGCAGAATGCGCAGCTTCAAGCGTAAGCCCCGGTTCTGTTGGCGGGCCGTGCCCACGCTCACATCATAGCGACTGCGCGCCTCGCCCGTCAGCAGCGCGTTGAACAACTCGCGTCCAAAATCCTGCACGGCATGCTCTTCCGCGGAGAGCAGTTGCCGGCGTGCGCCGCCCGATCGTAACAGCGCCAGCTGCAACGTCTTGAGGCGATTGTCCAGGGCCAGTTCATCGAACGGAAACTTCAGCGTTTCGCGTGCTTCACCCGCTGGTGATTCCACCACACTGATCGGATACTCGCGGCCACGGCCTGGCCCGATTTCCAACTCGAAATCTAGATAATTTGCGACTCGGCCCGATCCGAACTGTCCAGACTCTTCAGGCTGCTGAGCGATCTCGACTCGTTCGATATATGTTTGTGCCGAGATGATCTTGTCGCGCCCGGTGACATCACCGCCGACATTGACCTGCCCGCCATCGGCACTGGCGTTCACGCCCCCGTTGACGTTGGCTGAAGTCTCACGCGGTTCAGGTCGAGCGTCCGCTGGATCATTCATCGTCTTTCTCCTCAAACTTCCGCGACGAACAATAGCACGCCGCCCGGCCATGAGCGATAGGTTACGCCTGACAACGCCAGCACAAACACCGCACCCACTGGCACAAAGCGTGCTACGTAGCCGTCATGCCGATGTCGAAACGCAGCTGCCAGTCCCTCACCCCCACCCCCGACCCGTGCGAAGCCCACTTTAGTGTCCCCCGTCGAAAACAGATTCGACAGGGG
>JAUQXD010001304.1 GCA_030834835.1 Thermoflexales bacterium
TGGCATTGCCCAGAGTCGTCATCGCCCAGTCGTAGTTGTCCTGCGGCTGGATCTTCTTGAACAGGCTCGGCACGGTCTCGACGTTGTGATTCAAAATCTCCGCCGCGGCATCCGTCACCATCTTCAGCGCGTCAATAGTGCCCTTGAAATCAGGGATCAACACTTCGATGGTGCAGCCGGGCTGCGCCTCGCGGATGCGCTGGATGACCATCGCGAAGATGGGCGCGCCGCCGTCCTTGCGCTCGTCGCGATTGACCGACGTGATCACCGCGTGCCGCAAGTTCATGGCCTTGATGGCCTGCGCCACCCGATTGGGCTCGTCCCAGTCCATCGGCACCGGGCGGCCCGTTTTGATGTCGCAGAACACGCACGAGCGCGTGCAGACATCGCCCATCATCAAAAACGTCGCCGTGCCGCGCCCCCAGCATTCGCCGATGTTGGGGCACAGCGCTTCTTCACACACGGTATGCAGCGTCTTCACGCGCATCAACCGCTTCAGTTCATCGTAAGTTTCGCCTGGCGGCGCGCGGACTTTCAGCCATTCCGGGCGGCGCTTAGGCTTGTTATCTACTTGAATCGCTTCAACTGCAATCACGTTATCCAAAGTCATCTCCAAATCACTCAAATGCTGTAAGCCAATTCTACGCCATCGTCATCAAACCGGCAATGCCGTTCACTGAACGGGCTGTATGACGATACCGCCCATGTGGGCTTCGCCGGCCAGGCACTGGATGCCGTCGATGTAACAAATCGAGTTGTCATATGGTTCATCTGTATCGGCATACTTTGCACCCAAGCCGCCCGAAAAACTCAGGTTGAAGAAGCGCAATGGCCGCCCGTCCACCGAACACGCCTTCGCCGCACACCTCGCGCACACGTAACGCGGATAGCGCGCCGACGGCGGCACGGCCGAGCCGCAAATAGGGCAGAACTGCTCAGTCGTCGTCATGATAGTGGATGGGCGCAGGCTGCAACAACAGATCGCGCCGGTCGCCCCAGCGATGCAGGAAGCGATAGAAGTTACGCTTGCTCTTGCGCTCGCGCTCGTCGGGCGGTGTGCCATACCACAGGCGATGCTCATGCTCGATCGTTCGCGCCTTAATCTCAGACAGGATGATCAGGCGCTGACCTCGATCCGAGAAACGCAGACTGAAATCCAGATCGACGTGTCGATAAAAGCGGTACTTCTCGTCCAGCAGCCCCACCCGATTGAGATCGCTGCGCCTGAAGGCCATTAAGTAGGCTTCGACGACATCCACATCCGGGCCAGCGGATGATTCAAAGTTGCGCAGGTCGCCCGACGTGATGCCCCAGCCGCCGCACACACCGACTTCAGGATCACTCAATGTGTCGGCCAGCGGGGTAAAGATGTCGCCGTTGACTTCGATGTGATTGCCCACCATGATCACGATGCGGCCTTCACTGATCATCAGCCCCGCATTGCGGCCCGCGCCCTCACCCACCCAGTGATCGATCCACAACGGCTTAACGATGTCGTGATGCTCATTCGCCAACCGCTGCACCACCTCGGCCGTGCCATCACTGGAGCCGTTATCCACCAGCACGATCTCATAT
>JAUQXD010001305.1 GCA_030834835.1 Thermoflexales bacterium
GCATCCAGGCCGGCTAAAAGCAAATGAGCAAGGAGGGTCTCTTTCGTATCGAAATACAGATAGACCGTGCCCTTGCTCACTTCGGCTTCGACGGCGACCTCATCGACGGTGGCCGCGTGAAAACCGCGTGTGAAGAAGATGTCTTTGGCAGCCCGCAGGATGTCGTCGCGCCGCTGCGCTTTTTCACGCTCGCGCCGCGCCGCGCCGCGCCGGGAGGCTGTTCCACGTTGACCGTTGGGCTGCGCCTTCTCGGCCATAACACCCCGCGTCATGACTGCCAGTCATTCTTTGACTATGAGTCAGTATAGCGAAATAACGCACCGTGTCAAGACAAAAACCCTCGGATTTAGATTAGTGAAATAAGTTGCTAACCGGGCGACCTTATCGGTCGTGGTAAAATGCCGCTATGCCCATCCACGTTTTGCCATCCAATCTCGTCTCACAAATCGCCGCCGGTGAAGTCGTCGAGCGGCCCGCCTCGGTCGTGAAAGAATTGATCGAAAACGCGATCGATGCCGGGGCGACCGACATCACTGTGGAAGCCCGCGACGGCGGCCGATCGTTTTTGCGCATCTCCGATAATGGATCGGGCATCCCGGCGGCCGAGGTTGAACTGGCCTTCAGCCGCCACGCCACCAGCAAGTTGTCCACCGCCGATGATCTCTCGCACATCCGCACGCTGGGTTTTCGCGGCGAAGCGCTGGCATCGATTGCGTCTGTCGCCAGAGTCACCTGCGTCACGCGCGCGCGCAGCGAAACCACCGGGACCCGATTGGTGATCGAGGCCGACGGGGTGATGGAGCGCTCGGGTGTGGGCGCGCCCGCCGGTACCATGATCACGGTCGAGAATTTGTTTTACACGGTACCGGCTCGGCTTAAATTCCTCAAATCCGACACGACCGAGCGCCGCCAGATCGATACGCTGATCAGCCGTTATGCGCTGGCCTATCCGGCCATTCGCTTCAACTTGATCAACAACGGACGCACCTCGTTTCAAACGACGGGCAACGGCTCACTGAAGGACGTGTTGATCGCAGTGTATGGCGTGGAAGTGGCCGAGCAGACTATCCCTCTCCCCTCTCCTGACGACGGCAATTTGTCGACGGGAGAGGGGCCGGGGGTGAGGGTTTCCGGCTTCATCTCCGCGCCTGCACTGTCGCGCTCCAATCGCAGCGACATGACGATCTTCGTCAACGGGCGCTGGGTGCAGGATCGCGGCCTGAATACGGCTCTTTTGCAGGATTATCACACGCTGCTGATGGTGGGCCGTTATCCACTGTGCATCCTGCGCGTCGAACTCGATCCCGAAGATGTGGATGTCAACGTGCATCCCGCCAAGACCGAAGTGCGCTTCCGCAACAACGACCTGATCTTTCGCGTGGTGCAGCGCACGGTGCGTCGCACCTTGATCGAGCATGCGCCGATCCCGCAGATGCAGTCCGCCCCGCCCGTCGACGCGTGGCAGCCGACGATGGATACGCACGAAGATGTGGCGGCGGCGCGGCGGGAGCAATTGCGTTCGTTGCAGCCGGTGGAGCGGTCGATGGGTCAATTAGTCGATCGATCAACGGGTGAAGTGGTCGATCAGTCAATTGGTCAATTGGTCAATCCGTCAACCGGTCAACCGGTCAACCAGTTACCAGTTACCGATTACCAATCACCAATTGACCGATTACCAGTTACCAGCCCCCAGTTACCGCCATTGCGTGTCATCGGCCAGATCGGCGCGATGTACATCATCACCGAGGGGCCGGAGGGTATGTACCTGATCGATCAACACGCCGCGCACGAACGGATTCTGTACGAGAAATTCATGGCCGACAAAACATCACAGCATCTGGCGGTGCAGAACTTGCTCGATCCGATTGCGCTGGAATTCTCGCCCGATGAATCGACCTTGATCGAAGAACATCTCGATGTGCTCAACGCAATCGGCCTGCATCTGGAACCGTTCGGCGGTTCGACGTGGCTGGTGCGCAGTTTGCCCGCACTCCTGATGAACGACGATCTCCGCACGGCGATGAATGAACTGGTGGCGGATTTGATGGCGGGCGATCTGCCGTTTGCAGCGAATGAGGAAGCGAAGCTCATCACGCGCGTGTGCAAACGCGCGGCCATCAAGGGCGGGCAGGTGCTATCGGTGGCGGAGATGAACGAGTTGATCCGGCAACTGGAGCTGTGCGCTTCGCCGCGAACCTGTCCACATGGTCGTCCGACGATGATCCATTTCAGCGCGTCGCAGATGGCGCGCGAGTTTGGCAGAATCTAAGAGTTTATTCGCGTTCATTCGCGGTTTCAAAAGGAGCCAATCGATGAAGTGTCCCAAGTGCCACACCGATATGAAGAAGATCGAGTTTGAAGGTGTCGAAGTGGATCGCTGCTTTAACTGCTATGGCCTGTGGTTTGATTTTCAGGAGCAGAAGCAATTGAAGGACAAGAAGGGCGCCATCGAACTCGATAGCGGTGATGTGGCGACCGGCCAGCGGACGAATCTGATTCGGCAGGTCTATTGTCCGCGCGACGGTGCGCTGATGACGCCGATGGTCGATCTGAAGCAGCCGCATATCAGTTACGAGGCGTGCCCGCATTGTTACGGGGTATTCTTTGACGCGGGCGAATTCAAGGATTACAGCCAAAAGACGCTGCTGGAGTCCATCCGCGAGTTGTTTTCGCAAGAACAGAAGTAGATGTAGATTCTGCAGAAGCGGCTCCCACGCCGCCGGACTCACCTCTGCTTTAGGCTGGTTGAATGCACTCCGGTGAATCGTTGGCCGGGCGATTGACGGCGCGCGACACCGGGTACGCCGTCATGGCGTGCGTATCATAAGGCGCGAGCATGGCCTTCAGCGCCAGCGGCGGCGCATCGGGATCAAGCCAGTCCCACATGGTCGTCTTGTCAAAAATCACCGGCATCCGATTGTGCAGCTGGCTCATCAGTTCATTCGGCTCGCAAGTGATGATCGTGCACGTTTTGCGCTCATCGCCTTCGGGCGAAGTCCAGTGATCCCACAGTCCCGCAAATGCGAACGGGCCGCCATCAGCCAATCGGATGTAGTAGGGCTGCTTGTTCTTCTCCAGTTGTTTCCACTCGTAGAAGCCGTCGGCCAGGATCAGACAGCGTTTGCGCGCAAACGGCGCGCGGAAAGCCGGTTTTTCGTGCACAGTTTCAGCCCGCGCATTGATCATGCGGCTGCCCATCGACGGGTCTTTGCTCCACGACGGGATTAACCCCCACTGAAAAATCTCCACCTTCCGATCAATCGGTGAAGTCACCACGGCCACCGGCTGCGTCGGCGCGATGTTGTAACGCGGCGCAAGTTCCAAGGGCACATCGATCAAGTCAAGCAGCGTTTGCAGATCAGCGGGATCAACCGTCAGTGTAAAACGTCCGCACATCTCGATTACTCCTTCTGGCTCTCCAGGCACGTCACGCCGTCCGGCCCGACTCGCGCCGCATGCATCGTGCCGCGTGGCAGATCGATGCGGTCGCCCGTGCGCGTTTCGATCGTCTCATGGGTGTCGGGCAGCCACCACGTGATCGAGCCGCGTACTACAAATAATACCTTATCGAAGTCATGCCTGTGCGCGGGGTAAACATCGCCGGGACCGTTTGACCAGTCGTAGTAAAACAGCCCTTCGCGGCTGAAGATTTCGCGCAGCTCAGCTTCGGTAGGCGGCTGAGTTTTGGGCCAATGTGTGATCAGCATTAGCCTGCCCCAAAGAAAAACCGCGTCATGATCTGCTGACCCCACACGATTGTCACGAAGCCGCCCAGCGCGATAAACGGCCCGTAGGGAATGCCGCTGCGCAGGTTGACGACACGCACGAGCAGCAAGACGAAGCTGATGATGCCGCCCGCCAGAATGGTGACGACGAGCGCGGTGATGATGCCGGGAAAACCCGTGATCAAACCGACGTAGGTCGCCAGCGTGATGTCGCCGCGGCTCATCGCCCCGCGCCCGATCGCTTTGTTGCCGACGACGACGGCCAGCCAGAAGAAGGCATAGCCGATCAGCCCGCCGATGAAGGCCACATACCAGTACTCGTGCCAGAACCACAGCCAGCACGTCAGCGCGGCAACGGCAATCGCGGGCAGGGTGGCGCGCTCCGGGATCAGCCGATGTTCAAAATCGGTGACAGTCACCAATAGCAACACTGAGGCGTGAAACCAACCTAGGGCCAGTTTCAGCGGTTCGACAAAGGCCGGCTGCATCGCCAGCACAACAAACATGCCTGCTGCGGAGACTTCGACCAGGACGTTGCGCAGCGCGATCGGGCGGTCGCACGATCGGCAGGCACCCCGACCTGTAAGATAGGCGGCTACCGCCAGGAACTGGATCACCGATCGGGGCTGGCCGCAGGCCGCGCACACCGCGCCTGTCACCTTCGCGTGACGGATCGGAAAGACATCGGCTAATTGATTGATGACACCGCCAACCATCCATCCGATGAGTGCATAGAAAACGATCACGGTACCTCCGGTTGAAGAACCTGGCTGCTTCAGGCAAAAGTATAGCACGCCCGCGGCTTTGACAAAAGAGTCAACGCGGCAGTCCGGATTGCCAACTCTGGGAGCTGCGGCAGGTTGGTATGTAGACGGTAAGCAAACGGTATGTAATCTGTGAAAACTGCAGGTTATCTATTGCGATCTGTCCGTGATCACCGTAGACTACTATGTGAGGGGTTAATTATTCTGGCATGTAATCTGACACATGCGGGGGCAGCATCAATTAACACCGAAAGGACAGTTTATCATGAAGCAAATCCGATTCAGTCTGGCTTTAGTTTTGGCAGTGGCACTATTGGGGTTGGGCCTGTTGCCGGCGGCTCAGCCGGCGGTCGCGCAGCAAGGCACTACCGTCACTTCAGCGGTCTTCTCCGTCTTCATAGCAAACCCCAGCGGGGAAACGGTGAACATTCGCCGGATAACCGTGCCCTGGATTGAGAGCACAGTGACGTGGGCCAGCTTCGGAAGTAGTTTTGTCCCACTTGTACCAAACGTCTCTTTCGCATCTGATTCTGTCGGCTGGCACTCTGCTGATGTGACTGCTCTAGTTCAAGGGTGGCATGATGGAACCTTCCCGAACTACGGACTGGCACTGGATGAGGGGAGCATTCCGTTCGCCGCCACGTTGTATCATGGCAGCGAATTTGCCACTCCGGAACTCCGGCCTCGCTTAGATGTGACCTATACCGTGGCGGGCGGGCCGCCTGTATTCACCAGCTACACCATTCAGCGTCCAAATGGCACTGTGAATGATGCGTATGTTTGGGCGCTCAATCCGACCACGAACTACAATTATGAGGTTCTCTATACTGGCAATCTTGATGGCGGTGGCGCGAAGTATGCCTTGATTCAATTCGAGCGATTGCCCACCGCGGTCCAATTGCAGTCACTCAGCGCCCGATCGTCCGTTGCGCCCGAACTGGGGCTGGCGGCCGTCGGAATAGTGGGTGCCGCGGGTGCGGTCCTCTTGCGCCGCCGGCGTGAGCAATAGCAGCAGTCTTAACGACGATTGAATCAGCGACCACGCCGGATGTCCGGCGTGGTCGTTTTCGTGCGCTTCTCAATTAAGAACGGCTCGTTCCCATCAGGCCGGGCTTTGACAAAAGCCCTGTCCCCCGCTAGAATCCACGCGCTATGATCGAACGCGCGACCTCCATCAACCGCGAGCGCCTCAGCGTGCTCGTCGGGCTGATTGTCCTCAGCCTGAGCCTGCTGCCCCTCATCGAGTCGCCTGCCACCACCGGCGTGGGTACTTCGTTCCTGGGCACGCCGCTGCGACTGGAGTTTTCCGCCACGACGTTTGTCTCGTTGCTGGCGGCCGCGCTGACCTGCGCGGGCATCGATACCCTGATGCGCGTCCACCCGCGCGTGCGGCGCGGTGAGGTCAACCGCACCTTCCAATACTGGATTATCCCGGCGTTGACGGTGGTGGTGGCAGCGCAAATTCTCAGCAATGTGTCTGAGGCACGCACGTGGATCATCGGGTTGGCGTTGACGGGCGCGGTGTTATGGGCCGTAGCCGTCGCCGAGTACGCCGCGATCGATCCTGACGGGCCGACCGCCGGTCGCGCGCGGTTGTTTCTCAATGCGCTGGCCTATATCCTGGCGGTGCTGTTGTTTGGCCTGGTCTGGAATACGCGCGCGCGCAGCCTGATCAGCGCGACGGTGACACTGCTGGTGGCGGCCGGCCTGGCCTTCGATTTGTTATGGGCCACGCGCGCGGCGGCCGGCCGCGTGCTG
>JAUQXD010000140.1 GCA_030834835.1 Thermoflexales bacterium
GATTCGTTTCGGATTGTGTAATATCATACTGCCAGTGACTGGAACCCGCCCATAAGGAGTCTGCCATGAGCCAAGTCGGATCGCGCCGCCTCACCGCCGACATTTTCTGCGACTCGCACCGCATCTCAACCCAGATGGCGCTGCGCGGCCGCGTGCTGTCGGACGTGCTGGCCGACAGCAGCACGTCATATCTGGAACTGGACATCGCTTACGTGTCGCGCATCGATCATCCCGGCGAAATCCTGGCCGACTACGCGCTGTCGATCGTGCGCAAAGACCGGCTGACGTTTGTCGTCGTCGCCACCGGCCTGGAAATGGCGCTGAAGCAGAGTGCGACGGCCTACACCTATCGCCGGCAATGGCCGGTGTACGTCACCGTGCCGGGCTTCGAGATTACCGGCCAGATTGAAGCGCCTGCCAACGTCGATCTGAAGCAGCTCATGGCCGTAGGCGTCGATCGGTTTGTGCCGGTCTTCAACGCCACGGCGACCTTGTCGATGAATCAGTCGATCCAATTTAGCGGCGAACTGATCCTGATCAACAAGACCGCCATCGAAGTCTTCTGCATCGGCGATAAAGCATCGCAATGAACAATTTGCAGTGATCAATCAACAATGATCCCATGCAGCGGCAGAGTGCCGGTTAAGAACTGATCATTGTGCATTGTGCATAGCTTTGGTGCATGAAACCTTAACATGACGGCGCGAAGCGAGTACACTTGGCTGTATGCCCAATACAACCAAAGTCACTCGTTCGCGCCGCAAGGCAATATACCATATTCGGAACTGGCCGGCCTACGACCGTGCGTTGGTAAAGCGCGGCTCGTTGACCGTTTGGATGTCGGAAGACGCCCTGCAAGCCTGGCAGTATCAGGGACCCGCGCAGCGGGGCGCGCAGTTTGACTACAGCGACCAAGCGATTGAAGCGATGTGGACGCTGAAAGAAGTTTTTCACTTGAGCAATCGCCAGACGGAAGGGTTGGTGCGCTCGTTGTTCGAGTTGATGCAGGTCGCTCTGAGCGTGCCCGATCACAGTACGCTGTCGCGGCGCGGTAAGACCGTCCAACTCCGCTTGCCGAAACGGGCGCGCGGGCCGTTGCACTTGGTCATGGATAGTAGCGGCTTGAAAGTGTACGGCGAAGGCGAGTGGAAGGTCCGTCAGTACGGTTGGTCGCGGCGGCGCACTTGGCGCAAGTTTCATGTGGCCGTCGATACCGAGCACGGCGAAATCCAGGCGGCAATGTTGAGTACGGCGGGGATGGCCGATGCCGAATTGGTGGAGCCACTGTTGGATCAGATTGCCCAGTCCATTGCGAGCGTGGCCGGAGATGGCGGCTATGATAAGCGGCATGTGTATACGACCCTTCAAGCCCGCGCGCCGACCGCCGATATTCTGATCCCGCCCCAACGCAACGCCCGCATTTGGCAGCATGGTAACGCGCAAGCACCACCGCATCCGCGCGATGAAGCCATCCGCTTCATTCGGACCCACGGGCGTAAGCATTGGAAAGTCGAATCGGGTTATCATCAGCGGTCTCTGGCCGAAACGGCTATGTTTCGATTCAAAACCATTTTTAGTGATCGGCTTAGTGCTCGCCTGCTAAACACACAGGCCACTCAGTTCGGCGTGCGCTGTCGCGCCCTTAACATCATGACGCATCTTGGCATGCCAGACAGTTACAAAATCGATTAACACCCACCGCATGATTGGGATGATTGTCGCTTGTCGTTCGATTCATGCACCAAAGCTATTGTGCATTATGAATTGAGCATTGAATTTTCATTGGGAGCAGTGTATGGCCACCATCTTAGTCATCGACGACGATCTTGATTTGCAGCAAATGCTGCGCCTGATGCTGCAGCGCGGCGGCCATAAGGTCATCACCACCGGCGACGGGCCGGACGGCCTGGCCAAAGCGAAAGCCATCAAGCCCGATATGTCGATCGTCGATGTCATGATGCCGGGCATGAACGGCTATCAAGTCGTGCGCAAAATGCGCGAAGACACCGAGCTCGACAAGATGGCGATCCTGATCTTGACGGCGCGCGCGCAGCCGGTCGATCGCGAAGCGGCCATCGCGGCGCAGGCCGATGATTACATGCCCAAGCCGTTTGCGCCCAATGAGCTGCTGACCAAGGTCAACGAACTGCTGGTCAACCGCAGCGCCGCGCAAGGCCCGGCCAAACGCACGGTGACGTTGCTGTCGCTGCGCGGTGGCGTGGGTGTCACATCCATTGCCGTCAATCTGGCCCTGGCCTCACAGGCCAAGAATCTATCCACTTGTCTGGTCGATTTGAAATCAGGGCCAGGCCATGTGGCGCTGCAACTGCGGCTCAACGTCAAGACCACCTGGATCGACTGGTGCAATGGCGGTGAATCGACCGCGGAGAGCGTACTGCGCTCGTTGTTGCCGCATGAATCGGGCTTGGCG
>JAUQXD010001306.1 GCA_030834835.1 Thermoflexales bacterium
GGCGTGTGCGTGGGCACGGCCATGGGCCCGTTTGAAAAATCCGATGAAGAGATCCAGATTTATCGGAAGCGCGGCTGGCGCGCGGCCAGTCCCTTTGCTTTGACTTCATCGCTGGCCAATATGCCCGCCCACCACATCAGCATGGTGGCACAGACCAAAGGCCCCATTGCCACGCCCGTCAATGCCTGCGCCAGCGGCACGCAAGCATTGGTAGAGGGCGCGGAGTACATCCGGCGCGGACAGGCCGACGTGATGATCGCCGGCGGCGTGGAAGGGCTTATCATCGAGTATGGCATCGCGGGCTTCAGCGCCATGCGCGCGCTGTCGCTGATGAACGATGATCCCACGCATGCCAGCCGGCCCTTCGATAAAACGCGCGACGGCTTCGTGCTGAGCGAAGGCTGCGGCCTGATGGTGTTGGAAAGTCTGGAGCACGCGCGGGCACGCGGCGCGCACATCTACGCGGAAGTGCTGGGCGGCGCATCATCGTCGGATGCCTACCACATGGCCGCGCCCGATCCGACCGGGGCTGGTGCAGTGCGCGCGATGAAGTGGGCGTTGCGTGACGCGGGCGTTGAAACTAGCGAAGTCGATTACATCAACGCGCACGGCAGTTCCACACCGCTCAACGACTCGATGGAAACGCTGGCGATCAAGACGCTGTTCGGCGAACAGGCCTACAACATCCCGATCAGTTCCTCCAAATCCATGATCGGTCACTGCATGGGCAGCGCCGGCACGCTGGAAGCCATCGCTTGCGTCAAGACCATTCAGACCGGCATCATTCATCCCACCATCAACCTCCAAACGCCCGATCCCGAATGCGACCTGGATTACGTGCCCAACGTGGCGCGTCAGGCCAACGTGCGCGTGACGCTGTCCAACTCATTCGGGCTGGGCGGCAACAATGCGTGCGTGGTGCTGGGCCAATATCAGAACGGACATCATTAACCGCATGCGTACCTTTCGCAACGATAAGTTCATTCAGAAGCGCGCCAACGTCGGGCGCTACGTCAGTTTGTTCGGGTTGGGCGTGCTGGTGCTGGGCTTGATCATCTCGTTCAGCGCGCCGGAATTGATCGGGGTGTCGTTTCTCACCCTGATTGTGGGCTTCATCGCCTCGCAGGTGGGCATCTACTATGGCAATCGCTATGCGCGGCTCGATCGCCCCGATGAAGTACTGTCCAAAGCCCTCAAGGGTTTCGACGATCGCTACACGCTGTACCAATACACCACGCCAGCCGGCAACGTGCTGGTCACGCCCAATGCGTGTTACGTGTTCGCCATCAAGATGCAGGCCGGGCCTATCACCTATAAAGACGGCAAATGGCAGCATGGCATCGGCTGGAAGCGGCTGTTCCGAGCCTTCGCGCAGGAAGGGCTGGGCAATCCCGTCAATGATGTGGAACTGGAGATGAATTCGCTGAAACGCCATCTTGATAAACATCTCCCCGGCGTCGATATTCCGCTGCAACCCGTCATCGTCTTTGGCAACGACAAGGCGATTATTGATGCCAACGAATCGCCGGTGCCGGCCATGCACGTCAAGAAACTCAAAGACTGGTTGCGCGGCCCGGGCAAGGGCGGCACGTTGACCCCTGATGCGCACGATCAACTCATTGCGCTTGTCGAGCCGGAAGCACCATCGGCTTGAATTCCATCGGCGTCCGACGCCTCACCCGGCATCGGACGCTTTGTATGTACACAGCGAGGTAACCCTATGTCTCTCACCAAAAACATCAAGTTCTGGTTTGCCGCATTGATTGGTCTGTGGGCGCTGATCATCTTCGCCACGCTGGGCCAACAAACTGCCATCGCGCAATCACGGGTGAACGACTTGAAGCCGCCGTTCAACTTCGTGCAGGCGTCCGAACCCGAGCAGCCATTGATCGGCCTGCGCCCGCCCGGCGCAACCGTCATCCTGACGGAAACGTTTGGACCCGGGTTCAACCCGGCGACGCAGGTCACCGGCACCTTGCCGTTATGGCGCCGCGTCGTCAGCCCGGCTGACACGGCGGGCTACCATTGGTATCGCGTCGGCGACAGCCCCCCGGTGCCCTTTGCAAACAGCGCATGGAGCGCAGGGATAAATCTGCCGGGCAAACCGCCGTTAAGCCCGGGCGTCAGCCCTTATCCGGCCGGGCAGGATACATGGCTGCTGTACGGGCCAGTCGATCTGCACGAGTACAGCTATGCCACGCTGTCATTTGAGTATTATCTCGACGCCACCGCCAGCGATCAAATGATCTGGGGTGTCACAACCGACGGCGTCAACGTCATTGGCCATAACAGCCTGGGAGGCAACGGCGGCGCGCAGTGGATTTCGGCGACGTATCAATTCGATCAGGCGTTGTGGGGCAGCGACGCAGTGTACATCGCCTTTGGTTTCCAGAGCGGCTCCACGCCGAACGGCCTGGGCGCCTTCATCCGCAACGTGCGGTTCAACGCCGAACCGATCTATTTCGTGTACCTGCCGGTGGTCAGCAACAACTTCCCGCCGACACCGACGCCGACGCCGACCGCGACGCCCATCCCGGGCTACACGTTCGACAACGGCACGGTGGATTTGAATGACTGGGGCGGAGCCTATTACCACACGGGCGGCACCAAGTACGGACAATGTCTCCCAGGGCAATGCACCATACACTACACCACTCCACACGGCAACCCGGGCACCAGTTTGCGCTTGTACACGAACGGCCTGTACAGTTTTATTGCGTCATCGCCCAATGATATTGCCCCGAACGATTTCGATCTGTACGTTGACCTCTCCCCGTGGGTGATCTATCCGCGTGACGCGAGTTGCGTCCTGTTTGGCTGTCCGGACAACGATCTGGGCGACTGGTATGGCATTATCTTCAATGCCAGCGATGACACCTTCGGGGTCAATCCGTCGCAGTTTGCCTACAATAAAACCTACTATCGAGTGTATTTCTACAACATCGACGCGGTCCGGCCCATCCGAATGGTGCTGGACCGCTGCGACGGCAGCGGCGATCCAACTAAAAATAACTGCACCCTGCTGGGTAGCAAGTCCCTGCCCGTCAGTTTCATCGGGAATGCGGCCGGCTTCGACACTGTTCACATCGAACGGCTTGCCAGCGGCTCCATTCAAGTCGCGCTGAATGGGAGTGTACTCATTTCCGCGAACGACGACACGTATACAGGCTCGTCTCACGGGAAGTTCGGCGTCTTCATCTTCTCGTGGACCCGCAACGACACGCAAAGCCCGCCGATCGGTTACGAAATGCAAATCGACTTCGACAACATTAAGCTGATCGGTCGTTAGCGCGTATGAACCTTGAAGAATATGGCATCATGTTCCATGTGGAGGACCACCACTGGTGGTACCTGGGCATGGAGCAAATTACGTGCGGCCTGCTGGATCAGGCGGTCGGGCGCGGGCGAAACCTGCGTGTGCTGGACGCCGGCTGCGGCACCGGCGCGGTCATGCGGTATCTGCAGCCGTATGGCCGCGTCACCGGGCTCGATTTTTCGGTGGAAGCGCTGAGCTTCTGCCGGCAGCGCGGGCACGATCGGTTGTCGCAGGCGTCGGTGATGAGCCTGCCCTATGCCGACGGCGCGTTCGATCTGATCGTATCCTTCGACGTGATCTGTGAGATCGGCGTCGAGGATGGGCAGGCCCTGCGCGAATTCGCGCGGGTGCTGAAACCCGGTGGTCGACTGCTCTTGCGGTTACCCGCCTATCGCTGGCTGAAGGGCCAGCACGATGTCGCCGTCCACGTGGCCCATCGCTACCATCGCCGCGAGATCAAACGCAAGCTGCGCCTGGCGGGCCTGACGTCGGAAAAAACCAGTTACGCCAATATGTTCCTGTTCCCAGTTGCCGCGGCTAAACGCTGGAGCGAGCGATTCACGGCAGGCCGCCAGACCGGATCGGACTTGACGCTCGATCCCGGCTCGCTCAACGGTCTGCTGCGAACTATCCTAAGCGCGGAAGCGCCGCTCATCCGATCGATTGGTTTGCCCTTCGGCCTGACGGTCGTCGCGCTGGCGAAAAAAGAGGGCTGATGAAACTCTCCAGCGTCTCGGTATTTTTCCCGTGCTACAACGATGCCGGCACCATCCCCACCATGATCCTGCGCGCCCTGGAAGTGCTGCCCGCCATCACCGACAACTACGAAGTGATCGTTATCAATGATGGCAGCGCCGATGACTCCGGGCGCGTGTTGGACGCCATTGCCGCCAGGTTCGAGCACGTGCGCATCATTCACCGTGCGCAGCCCAGCGGCTACGGCGGCGTGTTGCGCGGCGGCTTTGCGGCTGCGCAAAAAGACTGGGTTTTCTACACCGATGGCGACGCGCAGTATGATGTGCGCGAGTTGGCGCAGTTGGCCGATCACGTCCGCGACGGCGTGGATATGGTCAACGGCTACAAGATCAAGCGGCACGATCCGCTGCACCGGGTCATCATCGGTCTGGCCTATCAGTACTTCGTCAAACTGGCCTTCAGTCTGGTGATCCGCGACGTGGACTGTGACTTCCGCCTGATGCGGCGCAGCATCTTCGATCACATCACCCTCGAATCAACCACCGGCACCATCACGTTTGAACTGGTGAAGAAGATTCAAGACGCGGGTTACACGATTGTCGAAGTGCCGGTGCACCACTGGTACCGGCAGTATGGCGAATCGCAGTTCTTCAATTTCGCGCGCGTGGGCCGCACACTGCTGGCGCTGGTCAACTGGTGGTGGCGGCTGGTGGTGAAAAAAGAGCACCTGCGCAACCGGCCGGGTTGATACAAGGTTCTTACACGCTTTCCCCAGGAATCGGGTAAAATAATCTCAACCCGATGCGCCAGAACCTCTTCAAGTCGGGTCAGGGGCGCGAGACAGATGGCCGAATCGATCAGCGATCGATTGCGCACGTTGCTGGGCAAGCGCGAGACGGACGATGAGCCGGTCAGTATCGAGCAGGCTTCGCCTGCCGATATTCGTCCGGCGCTCTGGCATGGACTGCGGGGTGACGAACTGGACAGCGCCGATCATACTCCACCTGCCCCCGAGTCGGTTATGCCGCAGTCGCCGCCTGCAACGCCAGCACCACAGACTACCGCGGCGGCGTATGTGCCGCCGTTGGTAATGCCGCCAACCTTGCCACCCGATGTCGCCGTGCTGCACGATGCGCCCCCGGATGAGACGCCAGCCACCGAGGTGCCGCCGCCCGCCCCTACATTGCCCACCGATCTGCCCGGCGCGCGCGCGTATCAGGCCGAAGTGCAACGCAAGATGACGACGCTGGCCGAAGATTTTTCGCTGGGCAAGATCAACCGCCGGCAGTTTGAAGCAGTGTACACGCACTACCGCGAGCAGTGCCAGATCATCGACGCGTTGATCAATTCCCTCAATGTCGACGCGTGGCGCAAGGCGATTAGCGCCGGCCAGACCGGCCTGTTGCTCAGTCATCATGCCGCGCAGCTGCTGGGCTATGCGCTCTACGATCGGATCGCCCGGCAGCCGCTGGCCGCGTCGCCGCACTTCAAAGTCGATCCGGCCCTGATCACACCGATCATCACGGCGCATCAGGCGGCCCGCGATGTCACCACCCGCATCACGACCAGCGAGATCGACAACGGGCGCTGGCTGTGTTTTGTGCCCGGCCAGGCTTGCACGCTGGTGGCGCTATTTTCGGTCGAACCGGCCCGCGCGCAATTGCAACTGCTGCAGGACTTGCATCACGACTTCGAACTGGCTAACGCGAAACGGCTGGCTCAGGGCCGCGGCGGCGATGCAGCCGAACAGTTCATGCAGCTATGGGCGCTGGAACAGGCCATCTAACGGCCGCCGGGCATCCAGACGATTATCATACGCCGCCGACAATCGGCGCGCCGACAGTCGGCGGCGTTCCAATTTTCTGTGCATACAAGGATTCGCATGTCAGCATCAACACCAAACGGAAAAATCAACGTCTTATTTGTGTGTCTGGGCAACATCTGCCGTTCCCCTATGGCCGAAGCGGTCTTTCGTGAATTGGTCGACAAGAGCCAGCTGCGCGATCGATTCGAGATTCAGTCGGCGGGCACGGGCAGCTGGCATGCCGGCGAGCGCCCGCATCGCGGCACGCGCGAAGTCCTGTCACGCCACGGCATCGATCCCAACGGGCTGATCGCCAGGCAGGTCTCGCAGGACATGCTCGATCATGCCGACTATGTCGTCGTGATGGACAGCGAAAACCTGTCGGACCTGCGTTCGTGGCAAATCGATCAGAGCAAGGTCTCACGCTTACTCGATTACGCTGCCGACATCAACGTGCGCGATGTGCCCGATCCCTACTACGACGGCCGGTTCGAACTGGTCTATGAATTGTCGCGCCTGGGCTCGCAAGGTTTGTTGAAACACATTCGCGAGCAGCACGCACTCTGATGCTCCCGGCCGACCTACAGCGCGCCCTGTTCCCACATGTAGGCGATGTTCGCGCCGCTCACAGACTGAGCGGCGGCGACATCAACGCCGCATGGCGGATCGAAACAGCCTCCGGCCAACGCTGTTTCATCAAATGGAATCCGCGCCCCCTGCCCCGCCTGTTTGAAGTTGAAGCACGCGGCCTGCAATTGCTGGCGGAGGCGTGTGCGCTGCGCGCGCCGCGCGTCATCGCCGTCATCGATCAACCGCCCGCGCTGGTGCTGGAATGGATCGATCCGGGCGCGCATAAGTCCACCGCCACCGAAGCGCTGGGGCGCGGCCTGGCGCAACAACACCGCTCGATTGGCGCAGCCTTCGGGCTGGATCACGACAACTACATCGGCGCGACGCCGCAGATCAACACATCCTCAACTTCGTGGCTTGAGTTCTATCGCGATCGACGCCTGGGCGAACAGGCAAAGTTAGCGCAGGCGCGCGGCCATCTCACACCCGATCGGGCGCGGCGGCTCGATCGAGTGCGGCAACACCTCGATCGCTGGATCGATCCATCGGGCGTTGTGCCCTCGTTGTTACACGGCGATCTATGGGGCGGCAATTACCTGATCGATGCGAGCGGGCAGCCGGTTTTGATCGATCCGGCGGTGTACTACGGCGACCGCGAAGCCGAGATCGCATTCACGGAATTATTCGGCGGCTTCGGGGCGCGCTTCTACGCCGCCTACAACGAAGCGTGGCCGTTGGATCACGGCTATACCGATCGGCGCGATCTGTATAACCTGTATCATCTGCTCAATCACTTGAATCTATTCGGTGAAGGCTACGGCAGTTCGGTCGACGCGATTCTGTGGCGTTACGGTGACTGAGTGCGCGCCCTCCTTTTGCTTAATGACCGACAATATTTGCGCGCATACGAGAATTGGTTTCGCCCTTGCGGAAGTCGCGGGCGCGTGATAAAATACCGGACGCGCTAACCGCGCACTGTTTCAAAATTGGGGGTTCGTCTAGCTGGCAGGACAGCAGACTCTGGATCTGTATGGAGGGGTTCGAATCCCTTACCCCCAGCTATTCATGACCTTGCGAGGACACTGACACTCTCGCAAGGTTTTGTTTTATCCGGCCCACGATTGAGGAGCATCACCTGTGACCGCTGTGATGAATCGCCCGACTGCCACACCCGATCCGCGCTGGCGGCGCGCCCTGCAACGAGTGGCCTGGTTGGAACCGTTCTGGGTTAGCCTGATTGGCGCCGCCTTGCTGATGCCGCCGCGCTTTTTGCCCGAAGCACTGCAACCCGCCCTCACGCTTTATCGACCAGCGTTGACGGCCGCGCTGCTGTTGTTCTGGCCGATTCGCTGGCTGGCCTACGGGCAGTTGACGCGGCGCACCCCGCTCGATTGGCCATTGATATTCATGTTAGCCTGGCTGCCCGTCAACTATTGGGCCTCGGCCGATAAAGCATTGTCCTGGACGGCAATCAGTTATTTGCTGTTTGGCATCGCACTGTACCTGGCCCTGATCAACTGGCCCCCTGCCCGGCGGCGACCCTACCTTGTCGGCTGGCTGATATTGGCCGTTGGCGTTAGCCTGACGCTGGCCGCGCCGCTGTTGACCGAACTCACGTTGAGCAAACTGTTTAGCGTGCCATTCGTCAGCAGTCTGCTGGAACGCTTGAAGACCCTGCTGCCCGGCACGGTCAACGCCAACATCCTGGCGGGCGCGCTCACCGTGATAATCCCGCTACCTGTCGCGCTGGCGATCCGGCAGGATTGGACGCGGCGGCGCTGGCTACCGATCGGCTGTGCGCTGCTGAGCGTATTGATGCTGGCCGCTTTAATTCTCACTCAAAGTCGCGGGGCTTATCTGGCGACTGCGGTCGCCGTGGGCGTGATCCTGGCGCTGCGCTGGCCGAAGCTGTGGTATGCCATCCCTATCTTGCTGGTGGCGGGCGGCATCGCCGTGATCCAGATCGGGCCGAACAACCTGTTGGGCGATGCCGGATCAGGCAACGCGCTCGACGGGCTGGATGGCCGCCTCGAATTGTGGAGCCGCGCGCTCTATGCCATCAGCGATTTTCCGTTCACCGGAATCGGCGTGGGCACCTTCGAGCGTGTCATTCCGGTACTGTATCCGCTGTTCTCGATCGGGCCAGACACGACGATCTCCCACGCGCACAATCTACTGCTGCAAGTGGGCGTCGATCTGGGGCTGCCCGGTCTCATCGCCTACACGGCATTATTCATCAACATTTTCGTCATGCTGATCAACCGTTTGCGACAGCGAGAGGGTGCGTTGGCGTGGGTGTTGGCCGCCGGGACACTGGCCGGCCTGATTGCGATGTTCGTCCATGGGATATTTGATGCGCCGGTCTGGGGCGCTCGACCGGCGGTTTTACCCTGGCTGCTGATCGCGCTGGCGGTTCAAGTCGGCCTGCGTCCCATCGATCAAACATCGGGTTGAACTGTCTTCCTCCAGCGTAACTGAAAAGAACTTCGCGGATCACCATCGATCTACGAAGTTCTTTTTGAAAGCTGAAAGCAGGTCAGTTGGAGTGACGCCAGTCCCCTGGCCAATCACAGCCTCGGATCGTGATGGCCCAATCGAAATCTGGCGTCACTCAGCCAACATCCCGCTCGCTGCGCCCCCCGGCAACGAGCAGCCTGCGAAGGCGACCCATTCAGCCCTGGACCTTACAGGCTGAGATGACATCCCGTCTTCCCCCCGGATAAGTAAGCCTCCCAATTGACTGCCAGGTCATGGCTAACAGACGGGATGCCATCTCAACTTGCAAAGCGAGGCCGGGTTGCCAGTGACTCGTCACGGCAAGCCCGATCGCAACACGCAGACCCGCACCATTCGAGTTGCTGCGCCGACTGGCTGAATTGCCTGTCCCATTCCAGCCAGAGCGTCCGCACTTCCGACAACACCGCCGGACCATCCACGGCGAGCGCATTCAGCAGATAGACCGCATCGGCATCGATGGCGCGCGCGAGCCGGACCTGTTCCTCCCTCGAGCGCGGCAACAGATGGATCAGCTGCAACCGATTGTAGCGCTCGTACCAGTGCGGCCGGGCATTCGCTCGCAGCCATTCCGGCGATGAGACCGCCACCGCCTCCAACACCAGATGCACGGCTTCAATCAAGCGCTCCAGACAACTGACCGCGCACACTGCGCTCAGCACTTCGTCGGCAGTCGGATCGGGTTGGCCGGCTATCATCTCGCTCAATCGATCGAGTATGTGTTGCAGGGTCAACCGGGCGGCGGGTTGCTGCCTGAGATGACGCCGAAACTCGCACAGCCGTCGGTGATCAAAACCGGGATAGGCGGCGGGCAGATGCAGGGCATACTTCCAGTCGGGTCGCACGCGCGTGGCCGCTTCAGCCTGCTGATCCGGCAGGTTCTCAAGATACTGCAAGACGGTCACCAGAGCGCACATCGTCAGCGGCCAGGCAGTTTGATTGCCGATCGGATCGAGCGGCGCGAGATCGATATCGGCCAGCAGCCGCTCAGCCTGGTCGCCAATGATCTGATAGCGGTTCTCACGACCAAAGACGGTTTTCGCGATGTAGGCTGTGCTGCCAGGAACAGGCGGCAACCGACTGACTGAGATCAACACGCACTGTCTCCTACGCACCGTGAGCGCTGAACGTTACAGGCTTAGCCAATCATGAAAGCATCCAAAGCAGAGTGGCGGGCATCCTTCGACTTCACTCCGTTTCGCTCAGGATGCGCCCGCCGCGCAGTTGAAGGATGCGAGCGGTCTTCAAGCAGATTTAGTATCTCACCTGCGCAGCGCAACATCAGTTAGTGTGACATCCACTATACTCGTCAGGGCCGCGCGGTGTAAAGCGTAGAAACTCACGTTTTTGGATGGACGGTGATGAGGGGAAAACTACGGATAGGCGTGCTTTGAATGCGTAGAAACTACGCAACGGAAGTCGTTACACGCGGGGTGAACTACACGACCGCCGGGTCCGACACACCGATCGGTTGGCGGCTACTCCAACAGACCGTGTTCTTCGGCGAAGCTGGTTAACTCCACCCGACTGTGCAGGTTCAGCTTGCTCATCAAATTGGAGCGATGACCTTCAACCGTGCGCATGCTGAGGCTGAGCACATCGGCGATCTGGCGATTGGTATAGCCTTTAGCCAGCAGGCGCAAGACATCGATCTCGCGCTGCGACAACGCCTCGTCGAGCAACGGTCCAGGCGCCGTCGCGGTTGGCTCCTTGAATAACACGCGCGTCATCGCCGGGTGAACATACAAATCGCCGCGACAGGCAGCATCGATGGCGTTGATCAATTCAGTCTCGGCGGCGCGTTTGACGATGTAGCCCGCCGCCCCCACGCGCACCGCCTCGCGCAGCAGGCTTTCATCTTCGTGAACGGTGAGGATGAGCACGCGAATATCGGGCTGCGTCTCCTTCAGCCGCCGGGCCACCGTAATGCCGCCGCCGACCGGCCCGGGCATACTGATGTCGGTCAGCACCACATCGGGCCGCAGGTCTTGCGCCAGCCGCAGCGCTTCACTGCCGTCCGCTGCCTCGCCAACAATTTCAAAGCCGGGGTGCGCGTTCAGGATCGTGCGCAGACCCGTGCGGATCAAACTATGGTCGTCAGCGATCAGAATACGAATGGTCATTCGGAACCTCCACCACGATCGTCGTGCCGGCGCCCGCCGCGCTCTCGATCGTCAGCGAACCGCCCAACATCTCGACCCGTTCCTGCATGCCCACCAGGCCCAGATGTCCGTCTTGCGCCAGGCGGCCAATCTGCGCGTCAAAGCCCAGCCCGTTATCTTCCACAACGACGACCACGCGATCGCCCCGTCGCTCCAACAGCACATCGGCGCGCGTGGCGCGGGCATGCCGGCCGATGTTGGTCAACGCTTCTTGAACGATCCGATAGAGCGCCGTTTCGATCTCGGACGACACTCGCTCGCCGTTGAAACCCACGGCTTTGAACTGCGCGATCAGCCCGTAACGATCGCCCATCACCTTCACGTATTGTTGCAGCACAGGCACCAGCCCCAGATGATCCAGACTGGCCGGCCGCAGGTCGGCCGCGAGCCGATGCAAACTTTCAAACAGCCCGTTGGTGATCTGCTTCAGTTCAGCCACCTCCGCCGCCTGATCCGGGTTGCTTAATTGCGGTTCGAGTTGGCGCAGACCGAACAACAGTGACGTTAGCGCCTGACCGGCCTCATCGTGCAGTTCGCGCGCCACGTAATGACGCTCTGCCTCTTGCGCCTCGACAAGCCGCCGTGACAACGATTGGAGCCGCTCCCGCCCGGCGCGCACCTGCTCGAACAGCCACGCATTCTGAATCGCCACGGCGGCCTGCCCGACGAGCATCTCGGCCATGCGCTGATGTTCGATCGTAAAATATTCCGGCTCGGTTTTATCCAGCGAATACAGGCCGATGACGTGACCACCCGCGACGAGCGGCACGCCCAGCCAGCTGCGGACCTGATCGACGCCGGGGCGAGTTTCCCAACCCGGATGGGCCTGCGTATCGGCGATCAGGCAGCTCTGGCGCGTTGTCAGGAGCGCCTCAAATATCCGATTGGTCTGCACGTCAAAAGTGATCGCGGGGACAGCAGTCTGGTCGCTCGAACGCTCATAGCCGCGCGCCACACGCACGACCAGGCGCGATTCGGTTTCCAGCAGCATCACATTAGCGCTGTCGTACGGCACCAGCCGCCCTATGTAATCGAGCAGCGCCTCCAGCACGGTATCCAGATTCAGACTTTGCGTCAGTGCCAGGCTGGCAGCACTGAGCGTCTCCGCCAACTGGCGTTGGGCGCGTTCGGCCTGGCTGACGGCCAGCAGCTCTTGCGTATAACGTTCGAGCCGGGCTTCAGCCTGCTTGCGTTCGGTAATGTCGTGTTTGATGGCGATAAAGTGCGTGATCTCGCCCTGCTCGTTGAGCACCGGCGCGATGGTCTGCTCTTCGATATACAACCGCCCATCCCTGTGCCGATTGATGAGCTCGCCCTGCCAGACCTCGCCGGCCAGAATCGTGTCCCACAACTGCCGATAGAACTCGGCGCTTTGCTGGCCCGAATTGAGCAGTCGAAAGTTTTTCCCCAGCGCTTCGGCCGCTTCGTAACCCGACATGCGCGTGAAGGCCGGGTTGCACCACTGGATGTTGCCTTGCCGATCGGTGATGACGATGCCGTTGGCCGCCGCGCGCACCGCCGTCATTTGCAGCCGCAACTGACCTTCTGCGCGTTCGCGTTCGGCCATTTCCCTGTGCAACTCCACGTTCGCTTGCGCCAGCTGTCGGGTTCGATCTTGTACCCGTTGCTCCAACTCGGCATGGGCATTACGCAACGCTTCTTCGGCCTGAGCGTGGGCCGCGCGCAGCCTGATGGTCTGGATCCCATAGGCGAGATCATCCGCCAGAGCGGTCAACAATTGCACTTCCGCTTCCGAAAATGGATCGGGGTCTTTCGAATAGATTGTGATAGCGCCAAAGGCCCGGCCGTCGGCCAGGAGCGGAAACACAATCGAAGAAGCATAGCCGCGTTGCAAGGCTTCCTCACGCCAGGGCGCGAAATTCGGGTCGGTCAGCATATTGCGACACGCGCTGGGCTGCCCGGTGCGAATGGCCGTGCCGGTGGGGCCACGCCCGCGTTCCGTATCGGCCCACGTGATGTGCAGCGTCTCCAGATAGCCGATCTCGAAACCGGCGTGCGCCGCGGGACGAACCGTCCTGGCTTCATCGTCTTCGGCAAAGCCAATCCAGACCATCATGTGTCCGCAGTCCTCGACGATAATCCGGCAGACTTCCTCAAGGTATTGCGCTTCTGTCGAAGCTCGCATCAAAGCGTGATCGCTGTGAGTGTGCGCTCTTAACGTCCGATTGAGCTGCTGGAGCTGCGCTTCCCGCTGCTCGCGTTCGGCGATGTCGATGTTGGCAATGGTTAAGCCGATGACCTGGCCGGCGGTATCCCGCAACGGCTCGGCGGTCACATCGTACGCCCAGCGCACGCCGCGCGCGTGCCCCGAAACTTCAGCGCGTGCCGTC
This sequence comes from Thermoflexales bacterium, assembly GCA_030834835.1. Lineage (GTDB taxonomy): Bacteria > Chloroflexota > Anaerolineae > Fen-1058 > Fen-1058 > JAGOBP01. The sequence goes on from JAUQXD010001306.1 coordinate 13,414, forward strand.
ACGCCGGTTTCAAGTGCCCGGCTCAGCAGGGTCGTCAGTTCCGATGCTTCGCCGGGCGGGATCAATTCATCGGGGCGTTTCCCCAGCACCTGCTCCGGCCTGAAGCCGTGACGGGTGTTGTATACCCAGGTGTAGCGCAGGTCGCGATCGAGCGTGGCGACTGTGATCGGCGCATTCTGCAGCGCGATGCGAAAGCGCTCTTCGCTTTGTCGCAGAGCTTCGAGTGCGGCCTCCTTTTGGGATTCGGCCCGCTGGCGTTCGGTGATGTCGCGCACGATCAGGCTGGTGCGCAGCCGGCCATCCGTGCCTTTGAAGACGGTCGATGACACTTCGCCCGTAAACCATGCGCCATCGGCGCGAGCGAACCTTAATTCACCACGGAATTTGCCCGTGCGTGCCCGCTCTTCGAGCGCAACCGACAGGCGCGGATCGGACCGATCGACCACGCCGTTCCGACCAAGTCGGCAAATATCCGCCTCCGTTCGACCCAACATGTGACAGGCCGCCGCATTGGCCGCCTCGATGCTGCCGTCGGGCGTAGTCAGCAAAATGCCGTCCAGGCTGTTGTCAAACAGCAGCCGGTAGCGTTCTTCGCTTTCGCGCAGGGCTACTTCGACCTGTTTGCGATCGGTGATGTCCTGACCGTAAAGATTGACGTAGCCGGCCTCGACGATGGGTGTAACCGAAATCGAGTAGATGCGCGCATCGCACTCAATGTCAACGGTACGGCGATCCTGACTCGCCAGGGCAGTCGTTGCCAACCCGCGCCAGTGGGCCAGCGCCGTGTCACCGGTCGTGCGCGCCCAGGTCTGCAATAGCGTCTGGCCGGCCTGGTTCGCGTACAAGACATCGCCCTGCTGATCCAGCCGCAGCACGGGATTGGGGTTTTCGGCCGGAAATCGCGCCAGATTCGCAATCTCAGTCTCGGCCTGTTTGCGTTCGGTAATGTCATGGAAGTACGCTTCCAATCCGCCGCTGTGGGGATAAGCGTGTACTTCAAACCAGTGGCCGGGCACAATGCTCAAAGGCGTCTCAAAATGGACCGGCTGCCTGCTCTCGACGGCGCGCTGATACTGTTGGTGCACTTCGCGGCCGACCGTCTGCGGGTATTCGTCCCAGATGACTTTGCCGATCAACTCGCTGGCCGGGCGGTTAAAGATCATCTGCTCGGCCGCGCGGTTGACGGCCAAAAAGCGCCAATCGGCATCGAAAGCCACGTAGGCCTCCGTGATGCTGCTCAAGATCAAGTCGAGTCGCTCATTGGCGGCGGCCAGTTCGGCGGTGCGCGCCTGAACCCGCGCCTCCAGTTCGCGCTGCGCCGCGCGCAAGGCTCGTTCCGCCCGATCGCGTTCGGTGATGTCAAAGGCCGTCACGGCAACCGCCGTCTGGCTGCTGTAATCTACATCACTCATGGTCAGATCCAACCAGCGATCTTCACCGCCTTTGGTCACAATTTTGAGTTCATACCGGCTG
>JAUQXD010001307.1 GCA_030834835.1 Thermoflexales bacterium
ACCTCACCGCGGCAGCCGCGCAGATCGTGCGTGCGGGCATGGCGCAGCGTCACGAAGGTGGCGCGCGGCAGCTGCATGGCTGTGCTCGTCGGCTCGAACTTCGGCGTCACACGATTTGTCAAATATTCATTCAAGGTGTGACGCGCTAACTTTAGCAAAGATGTTTTGTCTTCAACGCTCAAGGCCGGAGGTGCGCCCTTCACAAACTCCACCGCCGCATAACCTACCACGCGCCCCTGCTCGCCTTCGGGCACATCGCCGGAGTTGGCATACTTGATCAGGTTGACCTGCTGCGCGCCGAGGTTAGCCGCCAGCATCATCGCCACCAGCACCGGCCCCTTGCCGCACATCGTCGTGTGCAGATTGGGCGTGCGTTTAGACATCGCTTCTTCATCCCACGCTTCCAGCGCCAGCGTATCCAGCGACATCACCGCCTGCAGTGATGACGCATCCACCCGATTGGCGTCACGATAACGCGGATAGTGCGAGAGATCCGTGGAGACGACCACCAGCGATTTGGGGTGCTCGGCCAACTCGAGCGCGAGGGCGTCGGCGATGGCGCGCGCGTTTTCGAGCGTGGGCCGGCCGATCGAGATGGGCACGATCGGGACGCCGGGAAGCACGCGCTGGATGAAGGGCACTTCCACTTCCAGGCTGTGTTCATCGAGATGGATCGATCGATCGGCGGAGAAGACCGTTGATGTTTTCAGTAGCTGCTGCGCGAAGTCGACATCGATCGCCACGTCGCCCAACGGCGTGCGCCACGCGCCTTCCGTCCAGATCGCCGCGCCGTCAAAGCCGTAGGATGCCGAATGATTGAAGCCGAGGATGATCACGCGTACGTAGTCGCGGCCCTGCGCCTGTTTGAAACTGTGCGCCGCCACGCCGCCGCTGTACACGTAGCCGGCGTGGGGGGCAATCAAAATCGACGGCTCCGGTTCAAGGCGGGTCGCCTCTGCCAGATAACCGTCGATCACTTTGCTTAACGTCACCGGATCACCGGGATAAAATGCGCCTGCCACGGCGGGCAAACGGACCAGCGGCTGCGTTGTCATGTTTACCCTCGCTTTCTTGTCCCCGCTATGGTCAGTATATACCTGGCGCTGGACAAAATCAATCCGTCTGACTGACCGGCAGGGTAAAGTTAAACGCGGAGCCCTGCCCCGGCACACTGTCGGCCCAGATGCGGCCGCCGTGAGCCTCAACGGCCAATCGGCAGAAGGCCAGACCCAGACCGCTGCCGCGCCCCGGTCCCGCGCCACGCACAAATTTCTGGAACAATCGCGCCTGAACCTCGGCGGGCAGACCCGGCCCGGTGTCACTGACCGAGACGACGACGCGGCGCGCATCGACGGTATCCCGGTGAGCGGAGACGTGAACCTCGCCGCCGGCCGGGGTAAATTTGATGGCGTTGCCGATGAGGTTCTGCAGCACCCGCCCGATGAGTTCCGTATCAATGGTCACCGACGGCAATGCGCCGTTGAGATCATTGTGAAGCTGCACAGACCTCTCATCGGCCAGCACCTTTTGAACGGCCAACACCTCGTCCACAAAACCGGGCAGCAGGGTCGGTTCGCGCTCCAGCGGCATCTGACCGCTTTCCAGCCGATTCACGTCGAGAATCGACGTGACCAGGTTCAGCATGCGCTGCAGGCCCTGCCGCATGATGGGCAAAACTTGCGGCTGGCTGTCCGTATCCACTTCCAACAACTCCAGCGCGCTTTGAATCACCGTCAACGGATTGCGCAGATCGTGCACCATGGTGCTGGTGAGATCATCGCGCAGGTTGGACAATGAGCGCTCTTCGGTGACATCGCGCAGGATCACCAATCGCCCCGCAGGCAGATTCTCGGTCGTCACCGGCAGGTTGTACCAGACCACCGTCGCTGTGCCAATCTGATACTCGCCTTCGCCAGGCGGTTCGTCGCCCACGAGAATCCGCTGCATTTCGCTCCGCATGGCTTCAAACGCCTGCGGGGCCAGCCGCCGTTGATAGGGCATCGCCGTCCGCATCGGGCGGCCCAGCCACCGGGCAGGCGTACCCGGCAGCCCCAGCAGCCGCAGTGCCGGTTCGTTGATCACCAGCAGGCGCTGGGCCATGCTCAGCAGCACGATGCCGTCCCGGCTGGATTCGATGATGGCCTGCAATTGGCTGCGCTCGCTGACGATGGTTTGATACAGCCGCGCATTATCCAGCGCCAGCGCCACGGCTTCGGCCAGTGACTGCGCCAGAGAAATATCATTAGCGTCAAACGCCGCCGCCTGCTGGCTGTCGATATTGAGCACGCCCAGTACCCGCTGGCCGCGCCGCATGGGCACCACCAGCTTGCTGCGCGTACCCGATTCGGGAAAGAGGTGATCGGCGTCGTCGCGCACGTTCGCTGCATGCTGAATCCTGCCGGAAGTGAAGGCCCGACCGATAATGCCGCGCTCGATGGGCTGTGCCAGGCCGACAGTCATCGGCAGTATGCCGCTGACCGCGCGCACGATCCAGTGCGTGCCATCGTCGTCGGGCAGAATGATCGCCAGATTGGGCCAGCCGGCCAGCAGCGTGATCGCCTCGGCGGCTGTGCGGGCCACGCCATCCCGATCGAATTTCACGCCCACCGTGCGCAGCACTTCGTACAGCGTCGTCTGTTGTTTGGCCAGCCGCCGTTGCAGATCGAAGGTGCGGGCGTTGCGCACCGCCAACGCCATTTGATCGGCCGCAGCCTGCATCAACTGCAAGTGCGCTTCGGTAAAATGCCCGCGCTCGGCGTGCATCAAGATCAGCGCACCCAGCAAGACCTGACCGCTGAGAATGGGCACGGCCAGCGCCGACCGGGTCGGAATCTGCTCGCCGTTCAGCGTCAACCAGCGCTCGTCGGTCTCGGTATCGATCACCAGGCCAGGCCGGCGATTCCGCGCCACCCAGCCCACGAGGCCCTGGCTCATCACCCGCCCGATCAACGCGCGCCGCGAATCGATCGGATCGTTGTCGCGAACTGAGGCGGTATGGGTGACGGCGCCATCTGCATCAAACAGGAACAGGCTGCCCCGGGCGGCTTCGGTCAAACCCACACTGACCCGCAGCACATTGCGCAGCGTATCGTCCAGATCGGGTTTTTCGCTGGTGGTGCGGGCTACGGCGACCAGGTTCTCGAACAGCTGCTTCTGCAGGCGCAGTTCGCGATCGGCCCGCTCGCGCTGCGTCGTGTCGCGCAGAATCACAGTGAAGAAGTCCTGGCCGTCGACGGTCACGCGCGAGATCGACGCTTCGGTCGGAAACTCCTCACCGTTGTTGCGCAGCGCCGTAACGTGCCCGGCACCCATGGTGCGCGTGGTCGCGCCCGTCTGCGCAAACATCCGGATTTGCGCCGCGTGCCGCTCGCGCGCACGGTCCGGCACAAAGCGGTCAATCGACTGCCCCAGCGCGTCGGCCGTCTGGCACTTGAACATGCGCTCGGCTCCGGCATTGAACAGCACGATGCGCTGATCGGCGTCCAGCGTGATGATGGCATCTTGCGCGGTGTTAATAATGCCCGACAACTGGGCCTGGCTGCGGCGCAACGCCTCTTCCGCGCGATGACGGGCGGTTACGTCACGCAGCACGATCAGACGCCCGGCGGCCTGCCCCGGTCGATCGGTCAGGGGCGAAATGTGCAGTTCATAGCGCCGATCGTTCAGGATGAATTCGCTTTGCCCGTCGAGCCGGTTGCGGTACTGATCGAACATCCCGCGATAATCGCCCAGGACCGCGTAAATCGATTGGCCGATCAGGTTGGCGAGTGGCGCGCCCAGCAGATGCTGGGCGGCCGGATTGCAGTCGATGATGTGATCGCGCGTGTCCAACACCAGCATCCCGTCCGACATATTCTCGATGACGGCGGTGCGGGCGATCGGGGCCAGATCGATCAATCGGAAGCGGAACAGCACTGCTCCCAGCATCAGACAACTGATCACCAGCGCGAGTGGCGTCAGATCGAAGTAGGGTAGCAGCGAAAAGTTGAACATCGACGCGAGGTTGATACCCAGCGGCACAAGGACGGCAATGATCAGAATGGTGACCTGGGTACGATAGAACCGCGTGGCCGCCATCAAGGCCCGCACCATGATGAGCGTGCCCCAGCCAATGAGCGCCGATGACGCCAGCGCAAACAGCCACATGACTGGCGCATAATCGACAATCAACACCAGTGCACCGCCCACCCGGAGCAGTCGCGCGTTGGACCACAACCATTGATGCCCGGTATTGGTCAACGCCAACCCGGCCGTCAAAGCCGGCACAATCAGCATGAGTCCCAACACTCGCCACGTCAGGCGCGGCCGGAGATCGGCATAGTGAGAAGCGAACACAAACCAGGCCAGCGGCACGCTGACAATGCCCACATACTTGACACCGGCCCAGTACGTCTTCGTAGCCAGATCGGCGCCGGCCAGTTCGAGGGTATAACTCAGGGACCAGATCGCGGCGGCCATCATCAACGCGCCCAGCGCGGGCGCGCCCCGGACGCGATGATGCCACCACGTGTAAGGCGTGATGGCAGCCGCGATCAATGTCGCGATGAGTGAGGGCCACAGATAAGGCGTGTCTTGAAAGTGCATGACCATCGTCCGAGGCACAATTATACTCACATCGGTTGAGGTTGCACAGTGCCCCAAACCGCCAGCCAACCGGTCAGCGAATTGCGAATCAGCGATTCGGCGATTTGTTGCCTTGTCGCGCGCGCCCAAGTCGGCTATAATTCAACCATTGACCGAGCACCACCGACACCTCGGCTTGCTGTATGGCCGGGGTGTCTTATTGCCACAGACTAGAGGTAAGTGAATGAGCACCATTCGTGAAGATATTCGCAACATCGCCATTATCGCGCACGTCGATCATGGCAAGACCACGCTGGTCGACGCCATGCTAAAGCAAAGCCACATCTTCCGCGACAATCAGGTCGTGATTGAGCGCGTGATGGACAGCAACGATCTGGAACGCGAGCGCGGCATCACCATTCTCGCCAAGAACACGGCCGTCACCTACAAAGGCCATAAGATCAATATCGTCGATACGCCCGGCCACGCCGACTTCGGCGGTGAAGTCGCGCGTGTGATGAACATGGTGGACGGCGTGCTGCTGCTGGTGGATGCCGTCGATGGGCCGATGCCACAAACGCGCTTCGTCCTGCGCAAAGCGCTGGAAATGGGCCACAAAGCGATCGTGGTCATCAACAAAGTCGATCGGCCCAACGCCCGATTGAATCACGTGGCGAACGCGACCTTCGATCTGTTTATCGATCTCGGCGCCAGTGACGATCAGGCCGAGTTCCCGATGGTGTACACCAACGCCATCCTGGGCCACGCCACGCTGCTGCCCGGCGCGGAAGGCGAGGATTTGCAGCCGTTGTTCGACACCATCGTGTCGTATTTGCCTGCCCCTACAATCGAACCGGACGCGC
>JAUQXD010001308.1 GCA_030834835.1 Thermoflexales bacterium
TGGCCGCCTGGGCCGATGGCGTCGGTTCGTGCCTCGCCTCGATGCACCGCGAGGACGATACGAAGGCCGTGCTGGGCGTGCCCGATCCATTTCGCCTGCAGCACATCATCTCGTTTGGCTATCCGTTGCCGGTGATGCAAAATCTGCCGATCGTGCCGCAGCGCAAACGCAAGCCGCTGGCCGAGGTTGTGATGCGGGAGAAGTGGCAAGCGTGATGCGTAGTACGTGGTGCGTGATCTAACCTGACCGAGAGATTCACGCACCACGGACCACGCAACACGGTTCACTTATCATTTTTTCCAGTTCTGTGCTACAACCATTTCAACAGGGAACACCATGTCCAAAATCCAAATTCGGCGCGGGGCCGAAGTCTTCCATAACCGCGACATCCAGATCGAAGTGCCGCGTGATTATTCGGCGGTGGCGCAGGCCGCCAATCAGATCACGCGCAGTATCCTGACTGGCTATCCCAGAACCCGCCAGTTGTTTGAATCGCTGCTGGCCGATCCGCGCGTGACCGCGCACTGGGAAATGGCCAATTACACGGCCGTGATGAAGCTCGGCTTCAACGATCATGGCCCGGTGCATGCCCAAATCGTCACCGCGTCGGCCATGCAGATGATGCAGTTGCTGCATCAACGTAACGTGCCCTTCGACGTGATCGAGTCCGGCGCGGGCGATCTGGACGACGCGCACGCCGTGGTGCTGGCTGGCATCTTGCTGCACGACATCGGCAATCAGATCCATCGGGTGGGGCACGAGGCGTTCAGCGTGGCGCTGGCGCAGCCGGTGTTAGAGCGGCATTTCATGCCCATTTACGGCGACGATCTCGAAAAGATGCAGGACTTGATCGGGTTCACGTTGTCGACCATCGCCTGTCACGATTGCGATCCCGCGCCGCTGATCATGGAAGGCGCGGTGGTGGCCGTAGCCGACGGCACCGACATGACCAAAGGCCGCGGCCGTGTGGCCTTCGATCTGGGCAAGATCGACATTCACTCGGTGTCGGCGCTGGCGATCGAAGCCGTTAAAATCCAGGCGGGCGTCGTCAAACCGATCGAGATCATCGTGTCCCTCAGCAACTCGGCCGGCATCTTTCAGGTGGAGCAAATCCTGGCGCGCAAGTTGACTGTTACGCCGCTGGCCGACTACGTCACCATTCGCGCCATCGCGGCCACCGACTTTCCCGAACTCGATCAGCGCATCATTCACAGCGTCATCTATGAAAACGGCCGATTTCGCGTGGACGATAGCATCTCAAAGTAAACGCGTTCTACGGACGGATTCCCAGGAGGTCATCATTCCTGCTCAACTCTTTCTCCAACTCGATCGCGCCGCGGCGTATCGGCCCGGCGACCTGATCCGCGGCAGCCTGCGTGTCGTGGCGCGCTCTGAACTGCGGACGCGCGGCATCATGCTGCACGCCATTGGCGACGAGGTCACGTCGCTAGGCCCCAACGTGGTGATGACCGAGCACACGCATCCTTTCAATCTGTCGTTCAGCCTGTGGTCGCCCGGCGCCGAGCAGGATAAGCTCCCCGTGGGCGAGCACACCTTTCCGTTTGAGTTCGCGCTGCCCGCCAATTTGCCGCCGACGTTCAAGGGCGAACTCACCACGATTGCCTACCGCCTGGAAGCGAAGATCAATCGCCTGCTGGCCCCTGACCTGCACGCCGAGCAACAATTGATTGTGCGCGTGCCGCCGCCCGCCGACGCCGACAAACCCGTACGCGCCTCGGCCCATCTGAGCACCGGCCTGACGCTGGAGTTGGAATTGAAGGCCAGCGGCTATTGTCCCGGCGATCACGTGGTGGGCACGCTGCATCTCATTGGTACGCTGCCGACCATCAAGTCGGTC
>JAUQXD010000141.1 GCA_030834835.1 Thermoflexales bacterium
TCGCCGCAATCTCTCGGTGTGATTGTTGGCCCGCGTCAACGGCTGCAATCACACGTTCACGTAAATCTTGGGAATAGGCTTTCATGCAATCCAGTTTAATCGATTCTTTGTGTAAATCAAATCGGAAATCGCTCTAAGCAACACGCATCACGCACCACGAAACACGCAACACGCAACACGCATTACGTAGTCCGCAATACGCATTACTTACGGAGGTGCTATGCAGAGTTCCGGTAAACTCATCGGACTGATTCTGGTGGCCAGCGGTCTGGCGTGCGGGGCGATCGGCGGGCTGTGGGCGGCTGCGCAGCGGGCGAGTGAGAAACTGGACGCAGGGGCGATGATCTTCGCCATCGGCGGGCTGGCCGTGATCGCGCTGCCGCTTATCGGGGCGGGCATTTTCTTCTTCGTGCGCGGCGGCCGCGAGGAGGAAGAACTGAAAGACATCGCCAAACAGCGCAAGATTCTCAATATGGTGTCCACGCAGGGCCAAGTGCGTGTCGCGGAGGTGGCTCTTGAATTAGGCGCGACCAAAGATCAGATCAAGCAGTGGCTGTATGATCTGGTAGGCAAGGGCCTGTTCAGCGGCTACATCAACTGGGATGACGGCGTGCTGTATTCGAAGCAGGCCAGCCAGCTCAAGTCAGGAAACTGTCCAAACTGCGGCGCAAAGCTTGAGATGGTCGGTAAGGGTGTGGTAAAATGCGCTGCATGCGGCAGTGAAGTATTCCTCAGTTCATAATTCATAATGCGTAGTGCATAACGAGGTCGTTACGCACATTCAGCACTATGAACTATGCATTAAGCATTCAAGGAGATCAACATGGGTGACGTGCTCGGTCAGATCAAAGATGAACGTGGCGGTTTCGTCAAGCTGCTGTCGAAAATCCCCGGCTTCAAAGGGTACATGGAAAAGGAGTCGCGACGCGACGCCGATAAACTGGTGCGTGACGCCATCGCCGGCCGGTTCGCCGCGCAGCTCGATCGGTTGTCTGAAGTCCAAATGGAGTTGATCCCCAACGGCGGCTTTGAGTTTCTGGACGATGTCGAGCAGGCGGCGGTCAAACTTCGCACCTTCATTGATCGCGTCAAGACTGCGCCGCGCGGCTATGCGGGTCTATTCGATGCCGTGCAGGTGAAAGAAGAGCAGCTGGAACAGTTGTACAACTTCGATGCGCAGCTGTTGGGTGAGGCCGACAATCTGGCGCGTATGGTGGATGCCTGCAAAGTCGCAATGGGCACGCTGCCCCCGCCCATCGACGGCAGTCTGGCCACCGGCCCGGACGCGCTGAAGCCCGCCATCGCCGCCTTGCGCCGTACCTGCGCCGGGCTGAACGACCTATTTGACAAGCGCGAGCACATTCTGGTGGGTTCGCTGTAGTCGACTGCAACCCGTCGAGCGTCAAGCGCCGATCGGGAGATTGCACATTCTAACAGGAGATAAACATGCCACGCATTATTGATGTTGTCGAGTTCATCGACGAAAGCGGCCGCGAGATTGTGCACCGCATCCCCGAGCGCGGTTCGGGCGACTTCCGGTTTGGCTCACAGGTGATCGTGCGCGAGCAGCAAGCGGCGGTCTTCTTCCGCGACGGCAAGGCCATGGATGTGTTCGATGCGGGTCGTCATACGATTACGTCCGCCAACCTGCCCATCCTCAGCGGCCTGATCGGGCTGGCAACCAGCGGCAAGACGCCGTTCACCGCCGAGGTGTACTACGTCAGCATGCGCCAGTTCCTGGACATGGGCTGGGGCACGCCCGAGCCGGTGACCATGCGCGATGCCGACTTCGGTATGGTGCGGTTACGCGCTAACGGCGTCTACACCTTCGAGATCAAAGATCCCTCGCTGTTCGTCAACAAGATCGTCGGCACGCAGGGCATCTATGAAACGTCGCAGATTGAGAACATGCTGCGCGGCATTGTCATCAGCAAGTTCAGCGATTTGCTGGGCGAGATCAAGATCCCGTTCCTCGATCTGCCTGCCAAGTACGATGAGATCGGCGCGGGCACCAAGGCCAAAGTGATGGATGAGTTTGGCCAGTTCGGCATCGCCCTGAAGTCGCTGTACGTCCGATCGATCAGCCCGACCGAAGAGACCGCCAAGGCCATTGACGAGCGGTCGCAGATGGGTGCGATCGGAGACATGACCAAGTACATGCAGTTCCAGGCTGCGCGCGGCATTCGCGATGCCGCCCAGAATCCGAATGGCGGCGTGGCTGGCGCGGGCGTTGGTCTGGGTGCGGGTCTGGGCATGGGCCAGATGATGGCCGGCGCGTTCGCGCAGTCGATGCAGCAACCCCCGGCAGCACCTGCCGCCGCTGCCGGTGCGGCTCCGGTGGCCCCGACCGGTGGCGGCCCCGTGCCGGAAGTCATGACGACCCAAGAAGCCGCCGCTTACTTGAAAGTGACGGAAGCGGATGTGCTCGCGATGATTCAGGGTGGTCAGGTCAAAGCCAAGCAGATCGGCACGGCGTATCGTATCAGCAAGAAGGCGCTCGACGATTTCCTATCGAGCTAAGCAGTAGCGCGAATGTAAAAGACCCGATAGGCTCTCACGGCCCATCGGGTCTTTTTGATTTCGCCTGTAACTGCACTTCAGGGTAACTGGCAATCGAACCGATAACCTGCGGCTCCGATCGATTCGATCTGATCGAGTCGTTGGCAGTGAGTAGTTAAGTATTCAACCAGATCGCGGCCTTCACTGGCTGTGACATGTGATAGCAGCAACCATACTCGCTGCCGTTCGGCGACGCGCCACAGATTGGTCGTGCGTTCCTCGAGCGGTTTGCCACGCGCCCAGGCCTCGATGGTGGAGGCTTGCTTCAGATCGGCGCTGGCATAGCGGGTGAATTGCTGGCGTGCTCCGTAGTAAACGTACGCCACATCGCCCGGTTGTCGCCGTTGTTCGACATACGCGACAACTTCACCCAGTTGTTCTGTTTCGGCAAAGGGGCTGTGAGAGATAATGGGCAGGCGTGTCATCAACCAGCCCGCCAGCCCGATCCCCAGAATGAAGCCGCCGATTGACCAGGCACGCTGCCAGGCCGGTCGCGGACTTAAAGTGAAGGCCGCCGCCACAAGCAGTGCAGCGCTCGGAAAGACGTACCACACATAGCGCCCTGTATAGACGAGAAAACCGATCCCGCTGGCGGCGTAACCACCAACCAACCCGGCGACCAGGTACACGATGTACGTCCGTCCGCGCCGGCGCAACAGCACAACTACGCTGCCGCTGGCGAGCAGGATAACGATTACCGCGGCCGGGGCAGGCTGCTCGGTACCCCAGAAAACGAAATCCAATATGGCGGCGGATTCGGTCAGGCCGCGGGTCAGCACATTGCTCAGGGGCGGCGATTGAGTGAAGTAAGCGGGCGCGAAGGTTTCTGGCAGGCGGGCCTTTTGCGGCAGGGCATAACCGATGAGCAGCAGCAGGCCAATTGCGCCGACAGCAACCAGCATCAGCACCCACTCGATCAACTGCCGCGGCGTGTGCTGTCGCCGGCTCAACCACACCCGCGCGGACGCGACCAGCAGCACGGCGGCGCTATAGATCGCCAGTTCGTAGTGAGTGACCAGGGATAACAGGCCGACGAGTAGGACCGCCAGCAGCCGGCGACGAGTTGGCGTGTGAAGATACCGCTCGATCGCGACCAGGCTCAAGACGCTCAACAGCAGCACCAGGCCGTATTGATTGACTTCCTGTCCGAAGAAGACCGAGCGTGGTGCGACGGCGGCGAATAGACCGACCAGCCAGCCGGCGGCGGCTGTGAACAGATGCTTTCCCAGCCACATCAGTGCGGCCACTGCCGTCACGCTGAATACGATCGACAGAAATTGCAGCCAGAAATCGATCTGGCCGACTTGCATCCAGAGATTGAGGGCAAGGCTGAACAGCGGCGGATCGTGGGTCGATGATTGATCGGCGGCAATAACCTGAGTCAGCGGCCGGTTAGCGACGTTGAACTCGACTGCCTCGTCGATCCACAGATTGCGGCTGTGGGCGGCGGTGAGCCGTAGGCCCAGCGCCAGCCACAAAATCACGATAGGAATGAGTAGTGCCGGCCAGGTTGGGTAAGTCGAAGAGCGAATCTGCATGGGGACGTATTCGATAGACGGCTGG
>JAUQXD010001309.1 GCA_030834835.1 Thermoflexales bacterium
CACGCCGCTCGATAAGTTGACGCGGCGCGCGGCGGGCCGGCGCAGCACCAGCAAGACCGATCGCAAGCGCGGGCGCTACATCCAGGCCCGACCGTCCCCCGGCAATGCCAAAGACCTCGCCTTTGATGCGACGCTTCGCGCAGCCGCACCGTTTCAAAACCAACGCAAGCTGGAAGAGCTGCACGGCCCCGCCTTCCGGGTCAAACGCCACGACTACCAGAAGAAGGTGCGTGTCCGCAAATCGGCCAATCTGATCTTATTTGTCGTTGACGCTTCATGGTCGATGGCGGTGGCCGAGCGCATGGCCGCGACCAAAGGCGCGATCATGTCGTTGCTCACGGACGCTTATCAACGCCGTGATCGCGTGGGTCTGATCGTCTTCCAGAAAGATCAGGCGCGCCTGGTGCTGCCGCCAACCAATTCGGTCGATCTGGCTCAGAAGGCGTTGCGCGACATTCCGGTGGGCGGCAAGACGCCGTTGTCGGCAGGCCTGACGCTAACGCACATCGTCTTGCAGCAAGAGATGCGCCTCCATCCCGATGTTGCCCCGCTCGCGATTATCCTCACGGATGGGGCGGGCAACGTCTCGCAAAGCGGCCTGCCCGCGCAGGAAGAGTCCTACAAGATCTGCGACGAAATCTGCAAGTTGAAAGTGCGCATGGTTGTCATCAACATGGAGCACCCGGCGTTCGATCAGGGTCTGGCGCAGAAGCTGGCCGACGCGCTGGAATCGCCGTGCTATTCGCTGAAGGAACTCAAGGCCGAATCGCTCTACCGCACCGTGCGCGACGAATTGGACAATCCGAAAGTGCAGTAGTCTGGTAGTGAGATAGTGCGATAGTCTGGCAGTCAACCGCCGCATTGCGTATTACGCATTACGAATTATGCATTGCGCATTGAGAATTGAGCATTAATCATGATCGCTAAATCGGTTGCGCCGCGCGAGACGGCGCAAGTTCGTTTCAGCAATGGCACGGGCGCGTTTGAAGCGCCCGTCGGCACGCTGCTCTCGGAGTATATTCGCTGCGCCTATCCCACGCGCTGGTGGTCGATCGTGGGCGCGCTGGTCAACGGCAAGCTCAGCGAACTCTTTGTGCCCATCCACGCCGACTGCACCGTGACGCCGCTCGACGTGTCGCACCGCGACGGCATGCGGATTTATCGGCGGTCGCTGGTCTTTTTATTGACGGTCGCGGCGCGCGAACTCTTTCCCGAAGCCAAGATCTTCGTCGATCACTCACTGCCGTTCGGCGGCTTTTACTGTCAGGTCACCGGGCACGCCCCGCTGGCGACGGACGAACTGATGGCGCTGCAAAGCCGCATGCGCGAGATCGTCAACGCCGACGAACCGATCATGAAGGCCCGCCTGCCCATCGCCGAAGCCGAAGCGATCTTCGCGCGGCAGGGCTATACCGATAAACTGCGGCTGTTGAAATATCGCACCAAAGACTATCTCACCGTTTATACGCTGCGAGGCCTGACCGATTATTTCTACGGCTACATGCTGCCGTCGACCGGCTATTTGAAGACGTTCGCGCTGGCGTCGCTGGCCCCCGGCTTTATCCTGCAGTTCCCGCGCCGTTCCAATCCCAATCAGCTGGAGAAGGCCGATCGGCCGTCCCGGCTCGCCAGCGTGTTTTCACGCCACAACGAATACATGCGCGCGATGGAAGTCGAAGACGTCGCATCGCTCAATCAGGCCATTGAATCGAAACGCATCCGCGAAGTGATGCTGGTGGCCGAAGCCCTGCACGAGCGGCGGCTGGCCGAGATCGCGCGCAGCATCGCCGAGCGCCGCGACTCGATCCGGCTGGTGCTGATCGCGGGGCCGTCGTCGTCGGGCAAGACCACGTTTTCCAAACGTCTGGCAGTGCAGTTGCTGGCCTACGGCCTGCGCCCGATGGCGATCGAGATGGACAACTACTTTGTCGATCGGCATTTGACGCCGCGCGACGCGCACGGCGACTACGACTTCGAGTCGTTCGAAGCGGTCGATCACGCGCTGTTCAACCGGCAATTGCTGGAATTGACCGAGGGGCGCGCCGTAACCCTGCCCCATTACGATTTCAAATCGGGCACGCGTGGCGCGGGGCAGACCGTCCAGATCTCGCACGATCACATCATCATCGCCGAGGGCATTCACGCGTTGAACCCGGACCTGTTGCCGGATGTGCCGTCTGAGCGGGTGTATCGCGTGTACGTGTCGGCGCTGACCCAGCTCAACATCGACTCGCACAACCGCATCGGCACCACCGATACGCGGCTGGTGCGGCGCATCGTGCGGGATGCCCGCGAGCGCGGCTACGCGGCGCGCGACACGATTGGCCGCTGGGAGAAGGTGCGCGCCGGTGAAGGTCACAACATTTTCCCATATCAGGAAAATGCCGATGTGATGTTCAACTCATCGCTGGTGTATGAACATGCCGCGTTGAAGTCACTGGTGGAGCCGCTGCTGCGGCAGATTCGACCGGGGACGGCGGAGTACCTGGAAGCCGAGCGGCTGCTGGCATTTCTCGATTGGTTCCTGCCCGCCCCGATCGAGTTCATCCCCGACAACAGTATTCTCCGGGAATTCATCGGAAATTCCAGCCTCAAAGACTTCAAATTGTGGGCGCATATGTGATCCTCCAGACACCGAAGCGTGAGTTAGCCGGTTGCTGCAACTCTTGCAACCAATTCGACGGAGACAAAATCAATGAAACTCGACCGCGTGATCAGCGCCGACGCCAACGAGAATACAGTGCGTGAACGCTTGAAGGCTTATTTCGTTGGGATCGGCTACACGCAGGCAGCTGCGCAGCCGAATCTGACCTACCAGCGTGGCTCAAGCCTGGGTTCATTGCTCTCCTTCTCGCCAAAGGGCTGGAAAGTCAATGCTATCGTCCAGATCGCTTCGAGTTTCAGCCAGCTAACACAGGTCACAGTGACTTTTGACATCAACACTACTGGTCAGTTAGTCACCGAAAGCGAGCGCAAGTTTTGGCAAAATGAACTGGACGATTTGGCACGGGCAATTCAGACAGGTCGTGTAGACAAAAGTGCTAGCACCAAAGAGGCCCAGTCATCGCTTGTGCAGAATCTACTCGCGGGCACGGTCATCATTGGATTGACAATTGTTTTGGCAAGCGGCGCACGTTTGATATTTGACTCACAAACTGCGTTTTATGTAGGCGGAGCGGTTGGGCTAATCTTCGGCTTCTTAATTGCTCAACGATGGCTCAAGTTTAGAGTCGGAGGTCAATGAGACTGTCTGAATTCGCTTCCAAGCGCAAAGCGCGGTTAACACGGCGCGCAGCCGACCTATTCGCTTCGCTCAGGGCAGGCTCTGCGCAGCTGCGTGAGTTGGAGTTCATTATTGACGATTGGCGAGCGGGCGAGTGGTAAGCACCTGATGCCCGACCGATAGAACGATATACACACAACTGCCCCATCAGGCGCATCCTCGGAAGCGCTCGATGGGGCAGTGTGCGTTGCTCTGCACCCCTGGAGGAGTTGCTTACAGTTTGATCTCTGCTCGCACCTGGACGGCCGTGCCGCACTTCAGAGCAGCCTGAGCCAACTCCTGCGCTTGCGCAAAGTTCAAGGCCCGCACCTGAGCTTTGACGCCGGGAATAGATGGCACACTCACGCTGAGTTCATCAACGCCCAGGCCGACCAAAATCGGCACGGCGTGCGGATCGGCCCCCAGTTCGCCGCAGATGCCCACCCACTTGCCCGCTGCATGTGCGGCTTCGACCGTCTTCGCAATCAACCTCAGCACGGCGGGATGTAAACCATCCGCCTTCGTCGCTAACGTCGGATGCATACGATCCATCGCGAGGGTGTACTGCGTGAGGTCGTTCGTGCCGATCGAGAAGAAGTCCACTTCAGGCGCGAAGGCATCGGCCATCAACGCGGCGGCGGGCACTTCGATCATGATACCGATTTCGACGGTGGGCAGATACAGTTCGGCGCGAATCTCTTCGATCATAGCGCGAGCCGCTCGCAATTCCGAGAGGTCGGCCACCATCGGGAACATAATGCGCAAGCGGCCAAACTCGCTGGCCTTCAAGATCGCGCGCAGTTGCTCACGCAATAGTTGCGGGCGCTCCAAGCATAATCGGATGCCGCGCACGCCGAGGAAGGGATTGTCTTCGTGCGGCATTTGGATGTACGGCAAGGGCTTGTCGCCGCCAATGTCGAGCGTGCGG
>JAUQXD010001310.1 GCA_030834835.1 Thermoflexales bacterium
AGATATCCACTTTTTCTTCGCGCCCTGGCGTCTTCGCGGTAGAAGATTGTTCTCAGGAGAGGCCAACGATGACCCACGTTGCTCGACGATATCTTTTGGTGCTTGGCCTGATCGCGCTGCTGGCCCTCACGGTGTCGGCGGCACAGGCCCAAAGCGGCAGCGGCTACGATCTGACGTGGAGCACGATCGATAGCGGCGGCGGCGCGGCATCAGGCGGCGGCTATACGCTCGATCACACACTGGGCCAGTTTGACGCCGGGGTTCAATCGGGCGGCGGCTACACGCTGGAAGGCGGCTTCTGGAACCGTGCCACCGCGGTTTATCGAGTATTCCTGCCAATCGTGGTAAAGTAACAGGGTCGGGGTTGGGCAATGCTCGGGTACAATAGAACCACTAAACTATCGGACCATAGCGCTATGCACTGTATACGGCGGATTGTCATGTTGATCGGATTTATCGGCGCGTTGATGCTGACCGCGTGCGTCAACGCCCCGATAGTCCCGGCGTCTGTGACCCCGACCATCTCGCCCACAGTCACGGCTACGCTGCGGCCAACCCGCACCCCGACGGCCACGCGGACGCCAACACCCACAGCCACATCGACTGGAACCCCTACGCCGACGCCGACGCTTACGCCAACACCCATCACCGGCGCAGCCTGCCTCATCGGCGAGTGGACGCCCGAAGACCTCGAAGCATTCGCCAACATGGTGATCGCTCAGACAGGTATGCAAGGCACAGCCGATGTAACGGGCGGCAACCTCACCTATGCTTTTGGCACTGACCATCAGGCGAGTGTGACAGCAGACAACTACACAGTCCAGATGAAATTGAAGCGAGGCATACTCACTTTCAACGCGACAGCCACCATCGACGGCCTGACCACTGCCGCCTATGATGCTTCGAGCAACACCGAGATACGATTCTCGCAGGTGAACGACGAGCAGCTGCGCCTTCAACTGGTCGTGAATGGTCTCGAAGGGTTATTCGGCTCGGCGCAGGACCAGGCTGCCATGTTCGGCCTGCCCACCTCAAACTCGGCGCTGCGCTTCGACTGCGTGGGCAACACGTTGAAGTATGCGCCATTGATCAAAGATGCGCCATCCATGATCTGGACCAGAATTCTCCCCAACCGGTGACGGGCGATCAAATCGGCAGGGCAACTCATCAGATTC
Source organism: Thermoflexales bacterium (assembly GCA_030834835.1). Classification (GTDB taxonomy): domain Bacteria; phylum Chloroflexota; class Anaerolineae; order Fen-1058; family Fen-1058; genus JAGOBP01. Next base: position 1,176 of record JAUQXD010001310.1, read on the forward strand.
GGGTACAATATGCCCCAATCTGAATCTCGCTTAGAGGAGAGTGTGTCATGTCTCGTTTGATTCAACGCCTGAGTTTCGCCGGCCTACTACTGTCGCTGATCGTGTCAGCGTGCTCGAGTTCACCGGCCACCACGGCTCCGGCTGCGCCAACGGCAGCGACCGCCGCACCGGCGCCAACAGTCGCTCCTACGGCTATGCCTACGGTCGCCCCTACCGCCACCACTGCCCCAACGCCGACCACCGCTCCGACGGCAACGTCAGCTCCAACAGCCACGCCACTGCCCGCTTCTGGCGGCGCCTGCCTCGTGGGCACGTGGGAGCTGGTTGATCTCTCGGTTTACATGCAATCGGTCTTTGCCCAATCAGGCGGCGCAGTGACGTTCGTCGGGCAGACGGGCCGCATCGTGTATGCCTTTGGCGCGGACGGCACGGCGCATGTGGACGCGCAAGATTTCACCATGCAAATGGCGATGGCCGTGGAGAAGTTGACGTTCGACATCAACGTCATCATCAGCGGCGCGGCCGATTCGCAGTACACGGCCACTGACGATCAGATCACGTTTAGCAACGGCGAGTTGAAGGGGCTCAAAATCTCGGCGACGATGAACGGCACGGAGTTGTTCAGCAACACGCCTGCCGAACTGGCCGCGATGTTCGGCGCGTCGCCCGATCCCAAATACAACACGTTTGGCTATCAATGCGATGCGACGACGCTGACCTACACGCCGCCGGTCGAGAATGCCCAACCGGTGGTGATGAAGCGCGTACCGTGAGAACGTAATCGGTAATTGGTCAACCGGGCAACTGGTTGACCGGTTACCGATTGACCAATCACCGATCTACCAGTTACCAGTCACCCATTCAGATGCTCATCAATCACACCATTCTGGAACTCGTTCAAGGCGACATCACCACGCTCGACGTGGATGCTATCGTCAACGCGGCGAATGAATCGCTGCTGGGCGGGGGCGGCGTCGATGGCGCGATCCATCGCGCGGCCGGGCCGCAGTTGCTGGCCGAATGCCGCACGCTGAACGGCTGCCGCACGGGCGAAGCCAAAATCACGCGCGGCTATCGATTGAAGGCGCGGCACGTCATTCACACCGTCGGGCCGATCTATCACAATCGGGCGGAGGACGCCGCCTCGTTGGCGTCGGCAGTGAGGAATTCACTGCGCCTCGCCGATGAGCATCACCTTGCCTCGATCGCGTTTCCGGCGATCAGCACGGGCGTGTATGGCTATCCGATGGACGAAGCTGCGCGTGTGATCCTGGCAACGATCATCGATTATTGCCGGGGCACGACAGGCTTGACGCGGGTAGTGATGTGCCTGTATGATGCGGCGGCGCTGCACGTGTTTGGGGACGTACTCCGTCAGCACACCACTCAAGGGAGATAACCGAGGCCAACATGGCAACCACTACCGATCCGAAGAATGCCCGACGCATCATTGTGGAGAAGAACGGGCCGTACATCGTCAAGGGCGGCGTGCCGCTGGTGCGCAAGCGCCAGATCGTGTCGGAATACGGCGAGCCGCTAACGTGGGAGAAGACCAACGAAGTCGAGGCGGGCAAGACCTATCTGCTGTGCCGCTGTGGTAACAGCAAAAACAAGCCCTTCTGCGACGACTCACATCTTCAGGTGAACTTCGATGGCGCGGAAACCGCACCCATCACTCCCACCATCGAGCGCCAGGAACTCTACGAGGGTGGCACGCACCTCGTCGTGAAGCGCGATAATCCAATTTGCAGCGAAGCGGGCTTTTGCGGCACACGCCTGACCAACATTCAAAACATGCTGAAGGACACGAGTGAACCCGCCGTCCGCGCTGCCATCATCGGCATGATCGAGCGCTGCCCGTCCGGGTCGTTCACCTACTCGATCGAACCTGGCGACGCCGACATCGAACCCGACCTGCCGCAACAGATCGCGCTGACCATCGAGATTACCGACGACGGGCCGATCGAGGGGCCGTTGTGGGTGACAGGCAACATCGTCATCGAGCGCGCGGATGGACAACCATTCGAGACGCGCAATCGTGTCACCTTATGCAACTGCGGTGAATCTAAGATAAAGCCGCTGTGCGATGGGACACATCGGGAGTTGAAGAATCGGGTGATTGGTTAACGTAACTGGTCGATCGGTCAACCGGTAACTGGTTGACCGGTCACCGATTGACTGATCACCAATTACCAGTTGACCGATCACCGCTTACAGGCCCTGTACATGATCAACAACGACAACATCCTTGACGTCAACGAAGCCAATTTCACCTTGGACGTAATCGAGCGCTCCAAACGGCAGCCCGTCATCGTCGATTTCTGGGCGCCGTGGTGTGGACCGTGCCGCATGTTGAGTCCGATTCTGGAGAAGGTGACCACCGAGGCCGACGGCGCATTCGTGCTGGCCAAGATCAACAGCGACAACAATCAGCGGCTGGCGCAGCAATACGGCGTGCAAGGCATCCCGGCGGTGAAGGTGTTTCGCGACGGCAAGGTCGTGGGCGAATTCGTAGGCGCGAAGCCGGAGCCGCAGGTACGCGAGTTCCTGAAGAAGTACGCGCCTGCCAGAGAGGATCTCGCTTTCACCGCCGCTCTCGCGCTGATGGCCGAAGGCCGCTGGCCCGAGGCCGAAACGGCGCTGCAAAATATTGTGACACAGTCGCCCACGCGCGACGATGCGTCGCTGGCGTTGGGCCGGGTGCGGTTGCGACTGGGCCTCGGCGCAGAGGCCGCTGCGGCGCTGGCGCTGATTCCCAACGATGTGCCCGAATCCGTAGTCGCCGAGCGGTTGATGCCGTTGGCGCAATTGATGAGCCAGTCCGAGACGGTTGGGGACGGCTTCGATGAAGCGTATCAAGCCGCAGCCGATCTGGCCCGGCAGGGCCGCTATGCCGAAGCAATGGACGCGCTGTTGGCGATCCTGCGGAAGAATCGAACTTCGCGGAACGGTGCGGCGAAGCAGGCGCTGCTGGCGATGTTCGAATTGCTGGGCGATGATGCACTCGTGAAGGACTATCGCCGACAGCTGGCGAATGTGTTGTTTTAGCCAACACCCCGCACCCATTTGGCATCAGAACGTGGGCCTGATATTTACCGTTCTGCCAATTCCTACCTCATGACGATTCTAGAGAAAACCCCGACGCGTTTGGTGGTTCAATCCGGCCCCCATGCTGGCCGCTTTTTGGTCGCCGTCTTCATGCTAGTGATCATTGTCATTATGCTGGTTAGCACTCAGTCGCCCACGTTTGCCTGCCAGCGTAACGACGACGGCAGCGGTCAATGCACGTTAACCGAATATCGGCTCATTGACACCACGGCGCAAAGTTTCCAATTGACAGACATCTCCAACGCGCAGGTGTCCACCGAACCCGGCGAATATCGTGGACGGCCTAAGACGTACTACAAACTCACCGTGCAAGTTGGCGACTCAGTTGTGCCTGTGGCAACTAATGATCGTCCTGAGCAATATCAAACCGCCAGGCAGATTAACGCGTTCTTGAGCGATCCCACGCAACGCCGGTTGGAAATCAAACCTAACGCCAATGCCAGTTTCCCGCTAGTGGAGTTAGTAGCCGCAGCGACCGCATTGTGGCTCGGCGGCTCAGCGTTGCTGATCACTATCTTCATTTTTGATCGCAGCACCGGCCAGCTGAGTATTCGAGATAAATGGCTGAGAAGCCGGACCACCACTTACTCATTGTCGGATGTAGATCACCTGCAAGTGAAAGTCATTCCGGCCAGCCGCCAGCAACGCGAAAGTCGGATAATCCACATCATCCTGAAGTCTGGCAGGATGCTGCCAGACTCGCTGCCGCATTCCGAAGGCCTGATGCGGACTATCCGACTTTACCTAAATCCGGCCGCACCGTCTCACGCTCAGCCCGAACAACTTGCGGTCAAAACACCCAACCAGGCCACCCCCAGACCGATTCATCGGGTAAAATATCGACGGGCCAAGCAACCCAAGCATGACTCATCCACCAACACCTAAAACCAAAGCATCCGCTGAAGCGCCCACCAACTATCGGGCGATGAAGCGCCGCACCGAGCGCAATCTCATCGTCGGCGGTTTTATCATTCTCGTCGTGGTGGGCGGCGGACTGGTGGGCGTGTTGTATGGCTTCAACGCGATGCTGCAAAGTTGGCTGTGCATC
>JAUQXD010000142.1 GCA_030834835.1 Thermoflexales bacterium
ACCGGTAGCACCGACCAGCCTGCAGTCGCCCGTTCAGACTTCGACCAGTATCTCCCTGACGTGGCAGCGCAATCAACCGGCTGTCGCTGGCCTGGGCTACGCGATCTGGCAAGGCCGACCGCCGGCGGTGGTTGGTGGACCAATCACGTGGTCCTACGTTACCACGGTGGGCGATGTGGGGGCATATGAGGTTACGGGTCTGACGCCCGATAGCACGTACTACTATCAAGTCCGGGCTGTCGTCTACAACAACCCGCCCAATCCCAAATACTACTATTCAAACTGGTCCAACACGCTGACCACCGGTACGCAGCCGTAGATCAGAATAAGCTGGGAGGGGTCACTTCCACCCCTCCCAAACTGGTCGTTGTGAGTGGCAACGCCAAACTCAAGGTCAGTCAGAATCACTACTGCCTTTTGGAATCTAGATTCTCAGGCTGGCTGAGACGACTAAATGTATATCAGTAGAGACCGAAACTTGAAATCAACCTCCGGTCAATCTCGGCCGGAAGCAGGAGGCCTGGCAATGCAACGCAAATGGTTTTCACTTGTTTTCTCAATTGTCCTTGCGGCTGTTGCAATTCTGGCAGTCGTGGCGCAGCCCGTCGCTGCCGACTCTACCACGGTCGTCATTAGCGAGTTTCGCACTCGTGGCACGGGCAGTATCGGTCCTGGTGGTGATTTGATCCCAGAGCCCGAAAACGATCAATTCATCGAGCTTTACAATTTGAGCGCAGGTAGTGTGGTGCTGGATAATTATTGCATCTACGGTTGGGACGATGTCACATCCATGGCCTGGCCAATTGCCCAAATACCGACTGGTGTAACGCTTCTCCCTTACGAGCATTACCTGGTGGTAAATGGCGGAAATGAACCTGGAGCCGGGTATTCTGGGACAGCCGATCCGGACGAAAACTTTATATTCCCCATGTTCTCTAATGGCGTCGGTCTTGCTCTGCTGGCTCCGAATGTGAATGGGGATTGTGATGACACAGTAGGTATAGTAATTGATTCTGTATCTACGACTGCCTCGGCCCCCGCGATGTATCGAGAGGGTACGGTTCTTGATCCGATGGCTTCGGATATTGACCAAAGTTATGAGCGTCTGCCAGGTATTCCAGGTATTGCACCAAACAACGGACACATCAATACGGAAGATTCCGACGACAACTCGGCTGATTTCATCTATAACAATGGTTCGTCGAATCCAGAGTCGCAGGCCGCCAGCAGCCCGACCGCCATCACTCTGCAGGACTTCTCAGCGCAGGCCCAGCCGGCAGCCGCGTGGTTATGGCCGCTGGCCTTGGTCGTCGTCCTTGGGGGCGCGTTGATCGTGTCTCGTCGCCGGGCGTAATCCGGCCTGGCATTGATAGGAGGGAGCATGTCTGAGAATCAGGAATTGAATCGCGAAGTTGTATCTGGCGCTGCCGGGTTGTACGTTAAGCCGGAGATTGTGCATGAATTGCAGCTGGAAACGCGAGCCGGCTCGCCCCTGGGCGGCGTGCTGATCGATCCGCTCGGCATCGACCCTGCGCAGCCTCAGTAATCGATCGTCGCTCGTTTTGCTTCACTAACGTAAAAGCCCCAGGCGAGTTATTTCGCCTGGGGCTTTTACATGTCCACTGACTCGCCCGCCTCAGCCAGAAACGCGCGGACCACGGCCGCGTAGCGATCGGGTTCTTCCATCTCGGGGAAGTGCGCGCTGTGATCGAATATCTCCAGCCGCGCGCCGGGCAGCGACGTCGCCACATCGCGGCAGGCTTCGACGCCGGTGTTGCGATCGTATAGCCCGGCCATGACGAGAACGGGGACGCGAATGGCCGGCAGCCGATCGAGCAGGGGGACTTCCGCCGTTTGCTGGGCCAGCGCGGCCAGCATGTAGCCGGTGTTGATCAGGCCGCTTTCGGACCACAATCGGCGGTTGAGTTTCGCGGCGATGTGGTTGTGGAAGAGAAAGCGATCGACGGTTTCGGTGTCGACGTTCTGCCAGACCTGGTCCAGCCGCGCGGCCAGTGAATCGTCGGTGTCGATGATGTCGCGCACCACGCGGGCCACTTCGCCGTAGGCCACCTGCTGAAAGCCATAGAGTTGAACGCACGCCAGGCGCTCGGTGTAGAGACCGGCCGCGCCCACGCGGCGGCCCAGCGACGGCGACTGAACAATCAGCCGCTCGACGTGCTGAGGATGCGCCAGCGCATATTCCAGTGCGAGTTCGCCGCCGAACGAGAAGCCCAGCAGATTAAGCCGATCGAGTCCGAGCGCCTGACGCAACTCGTCCAGATCGGACACGAGCGTCTCGATCGAGTACGTGTAGGGATCGGGCGGTTGATCCGATCGACCGCAGCCCCGCTGTTCGTAATAGATCACGGTGGTGA
>JAUQXD010001311.1 GCA_030834835.1 Thermoflexales bacterium
TTCAGACACCTCAGCGGGCTGTGGCGATCGAATGGGGCTGGCGACGCCGGGCCACATCCGCGCCTTCAACGCCGTGAAAAACCAATCGGGGGCGCAGCCAGTCGCCGCAATCTTCATGCAGCAATCGATCCGCGAGATGACACGCACCCATCGCACGCCGACGGATGTGATGCGCGATGCGACGTGGGGCGCGTTTGAAGGCGGCTGGCGTGATCGCTTGGGCGCGGACGCCGATCACTTGAAGACGCCCGCTGACATCGACGCGTGCGCGGCCGAGGGTTTTAGCTTCTACACGATCGATCCCGGCGCGCATGTTGATAGCGAAGCGGACACGGCGGCGCTCGAAACGATCAAGCAAAAAGTGGCCGCGCTGCGTTGGAGCGAATTGGAATCCACGCCGGCTGAAATGATCAAGCGCTATGCCAATCGCAATTTCGATCTGGAAAACCAGCGCATTTTGATGAGCGAAGAAGCGGTGTGGCGCGCAGCCGCGAAATATGGCAATGCCATCGCGCACGTAACACTGATGTATCGGCATCTCGCTGCGAAAGGCATCCCCTTTGAACTGGAAGTGTCCGTCGATGAAACCGAGACGCCTACCTCGCATGCCGAGCACATCTTCATCGTGAGCGAACTCAAACGCCTGGGTGTGCAGTGGGTCAGCCTCGCACCGAGGTACGTGGGGCGCTTTGAAAAAGGTGTGGACTACATCGGCGACTTAAAGGCGCTGGGAATCGATCTGGCCGGGCACGCGGCGATTGCGCGCGCGTTTAGCCCGTACAAATTGAGTCTGCATTCCGGCTCGGACAAGTTCAGCGTGTACCCGTTGATTGTGGCGGCAGCGCGCGGCAGGGTGCATTTGAAGACGGCAGGCACGAGTTACCTTGAAGCATTGCGCGCCATCGCGCGGGTGAATGCGCCGTTATTCCGTGAGCTGTTGGCGTTAGCCATTGAGCGGTATCCGATCGATTGCGCGTCGTATCATGTCTCGGCGGATGTCGCGAAGGTGGCGCGTCCCGCAACTTTAAGCGATGCCGAACTACCTGCGATTCTCGATCAATTCGACACGCGCGAGGCGCTGCACGTCACGTTTGGCTCGGCGCTGGAACAGCACGGCGACGACATTCGCGGCGCGCTCATCGCGCACGAGGCCGAACATTACGCGGCATTGGAAGCGCATTTCATCAAACATCTGACGCCGTTTGCATGTAGATAGCCATTTCACCGCACCGCATCCTTCGACTGCGTCCCGCGAAGAGCATGCGGAACTCCACTCAGGATGCTTCACGCTCTGATCAAGAGGTTTTCATGAATCTTCAAGAATTGACCACGCAGTATAACTTCAAAGATCGCACCATCGTCGTCACCGGCGGGGCGGGCGTGCTGGGCGGCGAGATGGCCTGCGCGCTCGTCGGCTGCGGCGCGAACGTCGTAATCTTGGATCGAGACACGGCGTTGGCCGAACGATTGATCCAGCGCTTCGAGTCGACGACCGCCGGCCGCGCCATCGTCGTGTACGGCGACGTGCTGCAGCCGGAATCGCTGCAGACCGCCACCGAGACGGTGCTCAAAGAATTTGGCCGCATCGACGGGCTGATCAATGCGGCGGGCGGCAACAAGCCGCAGGCCACCACCTCTGCAGAAAATTCGTTTTTTGATTTGCCGCCTGACGCGCTGCGTTTTGTGTTCGACCTGAATATTCTGGGGACGATTCTGCCGAGTCAGATCATTGGGAAGCAGATGGCGCAGCAAAAGTCCGGCGTCATTCTCAACATCTCGTCGATGAATTCGTTTCGCCCGTTGACGCGCATCCCGGCCTATTCGGCGGCGAAGGCGGGCGTGAGCAACTTCACGCAGTGGCTGGCTGTCCACATGGCGCAGGAGTATTCGGCCAACATCCGCGTCAACGCCATCGCACCGGGTTTCTTCATTGGACAACAGAACCGGCGTTTGCTCTTAAACGAGGATGATTCGTTGACGCCGCGCGGTCAAGCCATCATCGCCCACACGCCGATGGGCCGCTTTGGCAATCCCGAAGATTTGCTGGGCGTGGTGTTGTGGCTGCTGTCGCCGGCGTCGGCGTTTGTGACGGGCGTGGTTATTCCCATCGACGGTGGATTCTCGGCGTTTAGCGGGGTGTAAATCAACCGCCAAGACGCAAAGATCGCAAAGTTGTTCTGAGCAGTCTGACGTTGTGGGCAATCGGAGAAAGCACCATGTTGAAAGACAAAGAGATTGAAGCAATCGTTGCCGAAGGCCTGAACAGTCTGGCATTGAATGATAAACGTGTGCTGGTCATCATCCCCGATGCCACGCGCACGATGCCGCTGCCGCTGTTCTTTCGCCTGATTGCCAAACACCTGTTGCCGCGCGTGAAAGCGTTGGACTTTCTCGTCGCGCTGGGCACGCATCCGCCCATGAGCGATGAGGCGTTGTTGCGACTCGTGGGATTGACGGCAGAAGAAAAAGCCGCGCACTACCCCACCATCCGATTGATCAATCACGCCTGGAAGGATCCCGAGGCGCTGATCACGATCGGTACGATTCCGGCCAGCGAGATCGAACAGATCAGTCGCGGTCTGTTGTCGCAGGACGTGCCCGTGCGCTTGAACAAACTCATCCTCGATTACGATGAGTTGCTGATCTGCGGGCCGGTCTTTCCGCACGAGGTGGTCGGCTTCAGCGGCGGCAACAAGTACTTCTTCCCCGGCATCGCGGGCGCGGACATCATCGACTTTACGCACTGGCTGGGTGCGCTGATCACCTCGTACGACATCATCGGCACAGCCGATACACCGGTGCGCCGCGTGATCGATCGGGCCGCGAGTTTCATCCCACGCTCGCGCCACGCGCTGTGCAGCGTCATCACGCACGAGGGTGTGGAAGGATTGTTCTTCGGCACGCCGGAGGACGCGTGGCGCAAGGCTGCTGATCTATCGGCGCAAGTACACGTGCGCTACGTCGAGCGGCCCTATCGGCAGGTGCTGTCCGTCATGCCCGCGATGTATGACGAAATCTGGGTCGGCGCGAAGGGCATGTACAAAATGGAACCGGTGGTTGCCGACGGCGGCGAGTTGATCATTTACGCGCCGCACATCAAGGAGATCAGCGTGGTGCACGGCGCGGTGATCAGGCAGATCGGCTATCACGTGCGCGATTATTTCGTGAAGCAATGGGACAAGTTCAAGCACTTGCCGTGGGGCGTGCTGGCGCACTCGACGCATCTGCGCGGCATCGGGACGTACATCGATGGGGTGGAACGTCCGCGCATTCAGGTGACGCTGGCCACCGGTATTTCGCGCGAAGAATGCGAGCAGGTGAACCTGGGCTATCGTGATCCGGCCAGCATCGATGTGGCCGAATGGACAGCGACAAATGATTCGGGCCTGTTAGTCGTGCCGCGCGCAGGGGAGTGTTTGTATCGATTGCGATAGTTTCGTGAGTATTGTGTCATTCCGAAGGAGCAATCCTGAGCAGAGTCGAAGGATTGCGACTGAGGAATCTCTGGCGCGTCCAGCCGTAGCGCCTGCCGCGCGCGAGACAGGAGCACTGCACCGCACGTCCTGTCCGCCACACAGCGGCGGGGACGCGCTGGGCGTGTGTTCCTCGCTCCGCTCGGAATGACACAGTAAGTGAGCAGACATGATCATTGTAGTTATGGGTGTTTCAGGTTGCGGCAAAAGCACGATCGGGCAGCAGCTGGCCGATCGGGTGGGGTGGCCGTTCTTCGACGGCGATGCGTTTCATCCGCCGGCCAACATCGATAAGATGAGCCGCGGCATCCCCCTGAACGACGAGGATCGATCGGGTTGGTTAGCCGCGATCGCCGATCGGATGCTGACCTTGATCGCGGCCAATCAATCGGGCGTGTTCGCGTGTTCGGCGCTCAAGCAGAAGTATCGCGATCAACTGCTGGTATCGGCTCAGGTGCACTTCGTGTATCTACGCGGCGATTACGATCTGATCTGGTCACGCATGCAGCAGCGGCCTGGTCATTACATGAAGCCCACCATGCTGGCGAGCCAGTTTGAAGCGCTGGAAGAGCCGCGCGATGCGCTGACGCTGGACATCGGGCAGTCGCCCGATCACATGGTTGAGCGCATTATCCAGACGCTGATTGAGCGCTGATCGCCACGCCCGAAAACGCTCCCCTCGATCAAGCCATCAGCCCGCCTGGCCGCAGCGCGCAACGGATTGACTACTCGATTAACAACGCCGCCTGCGCCAGCCAGCGCAGATTCGTAGCCAGTTCCTCAGTCAGAATCGCCTCGGCTTGCGTGGGGTCTTCAACGGGTTGATCGTCCTGACGGACGACGAGCCGGCCTTCGCGCAGCGGCTTTGCGACGATGTCGAACAGCGCGGCCCGATCGCGCGTGCCATCGAGGTGGCGCAGCAAGAAGCGCGCCATCTCGTCCAACTCCACCCGCTCATGGCGCAAATTGGTAATCTGCCCCGGCTCGTCGGCCTGCAAACGCGCCCACGGACTGGCGACCGGACGCGCGCTGACCTCGGTGGTGAAGCGCGCCGGGTGGACGTGCAGTTCCACTAAATTGCCGCTGTAAGCATAAGCTTTGAGCAGATTTGCGGCCAGCGCCTGCGCATCCATCGCTGATCTGTCAGGCGATGGATCAAGCCCCAGTTGCGCGCGCGATGCGGCCAGCAAGTCGTTAAAATGGATGGCCTGCGGCCAGATCGAGCGCAGGTGCGTCATCGCGACTTTGGTGACGGGCTGATCGACGGACAGGGTCGCGCCGTCAGCCGATCGGAATTTTTCCACGCCCAGTGAGGTGAGATCGGGCTGCTCGCTCACGGCTTGCGCGCGCGACGCGATGTGCAGATTCATTAACCGATCGGGCCGCAGCGTGCGATTGACCGTCACATCGGCATGGACAAGCAACGTTTTGCGAAAGGTGCGATTGCGCAAGAAGTCCATGTACTGTTCCATCTCGATCACATCGCGAGCCAGCTTGAACAAGTTGGCCGACACGTCCGGCGGAAAACTTATCGGCAGCACGGTGCTGAAATCGACCTCGGTCAGGTATTGCAGGTCGTGCCGGGCGGCCCGTTCGGCAAACTGATAGAAGTAGATCGGGTCGTTGACGTCTTCCAGTTCGTCGTGCAGCAGATAGTTGTCGGTGTTGGTCTTCAGCCGGCTCATTTCGAGCTGGAGAAAACCGCCGTAGGCGTTCAACAAACTGCCATGCGGATTGCTCGTCTTCGACGGGCCGTCATCGGCCGGGATCGACTCCACCAGAAAATCGAGCAGGGCACGGGCCTGCGCCGCTTTCATCGTCGGTTCAGTGACATCGCGCGTGTGATAGAGCATCATCTCGCGGATCGCGCCCAGCATGTGCCAGCCGGGATAGGTGTTGTAACTGACGTAGGCCACGCCGTTGGGCGCGAGATTGCGGCGGCACGTTTCGAAGATGGCGGCCTGCACCTCGGGCGGCACCCACGAGAAGATGCCATGCACGATGATGTAGTCGAATTCGCCCGGCTCGTGCGTGGCGATGTCGCGGATGTCGAGCTGTTTGAGTGTGATGTTGCACAGATCCAGCGCGCTTATCGCCGCCCGCCCGACCGCGATCTGCTGGCCTGAGTAATCGAGGCCGACAAATTCGCTGTCGGGCAGCGTCTGCGCCATCGGGATGAGATTGCCGCCGCTGGCGCAGCCTAATTCCAGTACGCGACAGCGATCGACGGGCGCGGGTGTCAGGCTCAATAGCGTCGCCAGGGTCGCCAGCGTGTCTGGGTGCGTGTATGAATACGCGTAGTTGGGGTAAGGGACTTCGTCGTAGGGATTGATCATGATTCTGGGCGTGGTTACGGGCGTGGTCACGCAATCAACACCGTGACGGCCATGCCGTTGACGGCCGTGGTCACGGGCACGCCCGAGGCCGGATTCGCGCCGGTGACGCTACTGCTGGTGCGCGCCGCCGGCCGCCCGCCGATGAGCACCGTCGGGCTGCCCATCACAATCGCGCCCACGCAGGCCGCCCCGCTGACCAGATCGCCCATCACCGAGGCCGGCATGCCGCCGATCAGCACCGTGGCTACGCCAGGGCCGGTAATCGGATCACCCGTCATCGTCATATCGCCGACGCGCGCTGCTGGAAACGACATGGCTCCTCCTTCGATCTCGTGCGTGACAATGAGTGTCCCGCCGGCTGACTAGCCTTCGATGCGATCGATCATCTCGCGCGGCGACACGTCTGCGAACAGTAGCGTCAGGAGGCCGGGCAGGTATTGATCCATCGTCGATACGTTGGTATTGATCAGATTCTTGATCACGACCGCGCTCAGGGTCAGGCCTTCCACGTCGAGGCTGGTTTTGTAGCGGATTTCGCCGTCTTCAAAGTCCAGTTCAAAGTTGCCGATGATCAGCCCGTAATTGGCGCGCGTGATAAACTCGGCCAGGGCGGCGCGTCGCTCGACGGGCGCGGTGACCGGGCAGACGGAGTAGAAAATGATCTGCTGCTGTTCCTCGCGCGCCTGCGCGTAACACGTCCAGTTGGCGTGCTTGCCGTTGTAGTTCAGGCTCAGCACCGGCCTATCCTCCAGCTGGATGTACGGCCAATCGTCGGACTTGAAGAAGTCCGCGATGGTCTCAAACAACGGTGAGCCACTCATGTTTAACTGTCCCTGTCGTTGATCAAACGTGTCACGCTCAAACTATACCGTACTCGTGGAGAGGTTGTCAACCGGTCTCCCCGCAAAAGACCACCGCCGCTCCGTCCTTGTCGATATGTGGCAGGTGTGAGCCTGGCGGCAGCGCGAAATCGGGCCACGGGCAGTCTGGAATTCGGAGCGATGGTGGTCATCACAACCTGCGGTATAATGCGGCGCAAGTATGCGGCGCACGCCA
>JAUQXD010001312.1 GCA_030834835.1 Thermoflexales bacterium
TTTCGGCTAGATGGCCGGGTGGCGTTAGTCACCGGCGCGGGGCAGGGCCTGGGGCAGGCGATGGCGATCGGGCTGGCCGAGGCCGGCGCGGACATTGTCGCGCTCGATCGCCGCGAGAGCGAGCAGACTGGCGCGGCAGTCAGCGCGTTTGGACGACGCTTCCATCAAGTCATCTGCGATTTGCGATCAGCTTCAGTGGCCGAGTTGCAACAGGTGATCGCGGACAGCGTAAATGCGCTGGGACGTCTCGATATTCTGGTGAACAACGCCGGCATCATTCGCCGCGCGCCCGCGCTCGAGTTCAGCGAGGCCGATTGGGATGATGTGCTGCACATCAACTTGAAGGCCGCGTTCTTTCTATCGCAGGCGGCGGGGCGCGTGATGGTGGCACAGGGCGGCGGCAAGATCATCAACGTCGCGTCGATGCTGTCGTTTCAGGGCGGCGTAATCGTGCCGTCGTACACCGCGGCCAAGAGCGGCATTGCGGGCCTCACGCGCGCGTTGGCGAATGAGTGGGCCAAACACAATATCAACGTCAATGCGATTGCGCCCGGCTACATGGCGACGGACAACACCGCGGCGCTGCGCGCCGATCCAACCCGATCGGCTTCCATTCTCGATCGGATTCCGGCGGGCCGCTGGGGAACACCGGATGATCTCAAGGGAGCGGTGGTGTTTCTGGCCTCGCCCGCGTCCGATTATATGCAGGGTGCGATCGTGCCGGTCGATGGGGGTTGGTTGACGCGCTAGTCAACTGCGTTGTGGATGCAGCTGTTCTTGAATCTGCCCGTCTTCCAGATGACACACGCGATCGGCGAAGGCGTCCACGGCCAGGTTGTGCGTGGCGATGAGCAGCGTGGTCTGCTCCCGATCGACGATCTCGCGAAAGAGTTCCATGATCTGCTGGCCTGTGGCCGAGTCGAGTTCGCCGGTCGGTTCGTCCGCGAGGATTAACGCCGGGCGCGTCACGATGGCGCGCGCGATCGCCACGCGCTGCTGCTGCCCGCCCGATAGTTCATACGGCCGATGCGCCGCCCACTTCTTCAGACCGACCAACCGAAGCACATAGTCAACCCGCTGCTGCCGCTCACGTCGATTCCCGACCCCGGACAAACGCAGCATCAGGTCGATATTCTCCGCAGCTGAATACATGGGCAGCAAAGCAAACGATTGAAACACAAAGCCGATGCGCTGCCGCCGCAAGTCCACCCGTTCCTGCTCGGAGAGCCGCGTGACCTCGCGCCCTTCGATCCACACGCGACCGGTCGAGGGCTGATCGAGTCCGCCGATGCAGTTGAGCAGCGTCGTCTTGCCGGATCCCGATCGGCCGCGCAGCGCCAGCAGCTCGCCGCGCGGCACAGTCAGATCGACGCCGTCAACTGCCCTGACCAGTCCCTGGTCGAAGAAGAAGTATGTTTTCAGCCCCCGGATTTCGAGGAGCAAATCGTCGTTCAACATGTCACACCTTTTTGACGATGGACGATAGGCGATGGACGATAGCAGACTGACCGTCTATCG
>JAUQXD010001313.1 GCA_030834835.1 Thermoflexales bacterium
ATCACGCCGATGTAGGCCGCGTCGGTGTCCAACAACTTCGGCAGAATCGCTACATCGAATTGCACGCCGCGCGTGAGCAGCAGCAGATAGGTCTGCGAATCGATGCGCGCCTGATCGAGTTGATCGATCAGCGAGCCAGTCAGATACGCATCGGCGTTGGGAATCCACTCCGGTGAGACGAGGTCGCCCCGATCATCATTCACGATTACGCGGAAGCCCAGCCACTTTGCAAGGTACGCGGTGGCGCGGCCCACATGCCCCGCGCCGACGATGATTACTTGCGGTGGCGGATTGATCGGTTCAACGAAGATTTCGACCGTGCCGCCGCACACGCCGGGGTCGCCCTGTTTGGGATCGACGAGACTGTATTCGACAACTTGCGCCTGACCGGAGCGCGCGATCTGTTTTGCTAACTCGATGACGCGATTCTCCATCTCACCGCCGCCGATAGTGCCGGTGAAGCGGCCATCGGCATAGACCAGCATTTTCGAGGTCGAATGGCGCGGCGTTGAGCCGCTGGCGCGAATGACCGTGCACAATGCGGCCGAAGTTTGTGAGTGCTGCGCTTCAAGAATGGCCGAGTAGATGTCTGGCATGGTGTAATCCCTGTTGTTGGATGGGGTGGGTTAAGTATAGACGGAATCAAAACGCGGGTCAATCAGTTTCAGGCGGAGTCAGCGCGCCCACGCGCGGGTGGGGCATTCAGCCGGTGTCTGGCGTAAACCGCACGTAGGCGCGCCACCTGTGGCACGCTTGCTTCTCGATCGTCGGGCGGCGCACACCCGATCGGGTTGTGGTGAAAAAAACGACCTGCGATTTGATTGTCGCAGGTCGTTCGATACTGATCGGTTCGCGCTTAGTCGGAATCCGCGATCTTGAGGTTCGGGTGATCCTTCTGCGCCTGCTCGATAATGCCCTGCGCCACGTGCGCGGGCACTTCTTCGTAGTGATCGAATTCCATGCTGAAGATGCCGCGCCCCTGCGTCAGCGAGCGGAGATCGGTGGCGTAGCGCTGCATTTCGGCCAGCGGCACGAAGGCGGTGATGATGCTCTTGCCCGCCGATTGATCCATGCCCTGCACGCGCGCGCGCTTGGTGTTGATGTCGCCCAGCACGTCGCCCATGTGATTCTCCGGCACGACAACGCTGACCTTCATAATCGGTTCCAGCAGGACCGGGCCGGCGCCATGCATGGCTTTCTTGAAGGCTTCGCGGCCGGCGATTTC
>JAUQXD010001314.1 GCA_030834835.1 Thermoflexales bacterium
CAAGCCTCGCGCTGGCGTTTGGCCTCAAACATGATCACGCTGGCCGCGACCCCGGCGTTAAGCGATTCGACTTCACGCGCCAACGGAATCGAGATACGGGCAATGGCGAGTTTCGCCGCCGCCTCACCCGTCCCTTCCGCCTCGCCGCCGACGATCAAAACCGATGGCTGCGTCCAATCGATTGACGTGTACGGGCGCGATTCATCCGCTTCGGCGATGTAAACGTTCAAGCCCCGCACTCGATCGGCGATCATGGCCCAATCGGCCTCTTCGATGGGCAACCGGAAGTGCGCGCCCATCGCGCCGCGCATGACTTTGGGGTTGAACGCGTCGACGGTTTCCGGCGCGAGCAATACCCCGCTCACGCCCGCAGCGGCGCTCGATCGCAACAGCGTGCCCAGGTTGCCGGGATCGCGCAATCGGTCGGCGATGACGATCAGGCGCGGGTCGCCCGGCCACGGCAAACGCGGCTGCCTGATCACCCCGATTAAGCCCTGCGGCGTCTCGGTCTCACTGCACGCCTTCAGCACCGCATCGGACACATCGATCACTTCGACGTGCGACGCCTGCAGGCGTAGCAACGTTGCTGTCGCGCGCGGCAGCAGCCGTTGGGCGCAGAAGATCCAATCGGGTTGGCAGTTGGCCGACAGCGCGTCATCGATCAAGCGTGCGCCTTCGATCACAAAGCGGCCCTCGGCCTGCCGGTGTTTGCGCTCAGACAATGATCGCAGATATTTTACTTTGTCGTGCTGGAGGCTGGTAATCATCGGAATAGAAAAGGCGCAGACAGGAACTCTGCGCCTTGAAGACTCTGCTGGAAAGATTTACGCGCCTGCGGCGGCGTCTTTAGCGACTTTCACCAACTGCGCGAAGCTGCTGGCATCCCGCACGGCGATGTCGGCCAGCACCTTGCGATCGATCACGACGCCGGCTTTCTTGAGGCCCGCAATGAAGCGGCTGTACGACAGGCCGTTCAAGCGCGAGGCGGCGTTGATGCGGGCGATCCACAGGACGCGGAAGGTGCGGGCGCGCGCGCGGCGATCGCGGAATGAATAATACAGCGAGTGCAGCCGCGCTTCACTGGCTTTTCGCCATAAGCGATGGCGAGCGCCCTTCTGACCTTTGGTCAGCTTGAGGACTTTGTTGTGCTTGCGCCGGAGATTCGGTCCGGCCTTTGAACGTGGCATGGTATGTGTCCCTTCTTTGTGATAGTTTACCCTCGGCCCGGAGGCCTACGGGGAGGTGACGGTGTCAACTCGTTGACGATGTCGATGCTGCCGGCGGTTTCAACCACCGCGGCAAGAAACCCGGTCTCGTTGAGACCGGGTTTCAGAAGAATCACTTCTTCTTGAGGTACGGCGCCAGACGCTTAACGCGCTTACGCAGGGCCTTGTCGGTGACCGTCTTCAGTTCACCGAACTCGGCTTTGGCGCGCGCCGACTTGCGGCGGCGCAGGTGGCTTTTACCCAGGCGGGTGCGGCGCAACAGGCCGTTACCGCTCAGGCGAAAGCGCTTACTCGTTGCTTTGTGGGTCTTGATCTTGGGCACTGGTCGTTTCCTTCTTCAGCAGAGTCTTCTTGGGCTTGCCTGACGGGGCAAGCACCATTAACATTGTGCGGCCTTCCATGTTGGGATACTGCTCAATCACGGCGATGTCGGCCAGCTCTTTGGCAACTTCGTCCAAATCTTCGCGCGCCAGCTGCGGGTACGCAATTTCGCGACCGCGGAACCGCACACGCACCTTGACTTTCATGCCTTCTTCCAGCCATTTCCGCGCATCGCGCACTTTGAAGCCGCGATGATGCGGGTCGGTCTTGGGCCGCAGCTGGATTTCCTTGACCTCGATGACCTTCTGGGCCTTCTTGGCTTCGCGTTCCTTCTTGTGCTGCTCATACAGGAACTTGCCGAAGTCCATGATCTGCACGACAGGCGGCTCGGCTTGCGGTGAAATCTCCACCAGGTCAAGCTGCGCCTCACGCGCCATCCGCAAAGCGTCTTGTGACGACACGATGCCGACGTGCTGGCGATCGGCGCCGATCAGGCGGACTTCGCGGGCCCGGATTTGTTCATTGATTCGATGGTCTTTGGCAGCTATGTGATGGTCCTTTTAAGTGATTTTCATTGCAACCGCCCGGCGAACGCGCCCGGGCGGTAGCGAACGTGATAATATCACACTCGATTTGATTCGTCAACAGCCCGATCGCCTTTATTTCACGATCGGGATTGCCGGGCGCGCGGCGCCTCCCCTACTCCGGGCGGTCGGTTGCCATCGTGCAGTGCGCGCCGGTACGGTTCAGATCGGATGCCAATCGCAGGGGCCTTTATTCCACAGCCAACTTAACTACAACCTGATCCGTTTGAAAATCGGTCATGAGGCGCGCGCCCGTGTCGGGATCAACGACACCGATATGCAATTCGTATTGAGCCAGCGGCACGACGGGGGTGGGCACCCAGCGCACGTGGATGACCCTATCGCCGCTCTGGAGTGAATCGTACTGCACGCCAAATGATTCTAGGTGTTGAAGCACACTGTTATCGCTGGATACTAAATCAAAGCTGACTTTGCGCTGCTCGCGATACAGCGGCGGCGCGTGAATGCGCCAGGCAGTAACGACGTTGAACCCGCCCGGCCTGCGTTGAACTTGATAGCCGAGCAAGTCCAGATCGTCGTCGAACGTCACCGGCAAACTGATCGGCGCACCGGAGTTGAGAAAAGCCGTCTGCACAAATGTGCTCAGCCACTGCTGCGCCGGCAAATCGAGATCAGATTTGACAGTGGCGGTCGCCGGGAAAGTCAGGCCGAGCGGTTGGGCAATTTCCGGCGCGATCGGTGTGCGACCGCCGAAAAACCACCACGTCAATCCCGGCGGAATCACCAGACTGTGCGTCGCGTCGAACTTGCGCGGCACAAGGTCGTTGGAGCCAAAACTCTCGCGCACATCATCCGGCAATTGATAGACGCTGGTGAAGCCGGACAGTGCAATGGCCGACGGCCGGGCGCTCATCGGCGATAAAGCCAGCCGCACTTCAGGGAAGGCAGGCCGCCAGGGATCGAGCGTGCCTTGATAAGCCTCATAAACGGATATGATCGCGAAGCCGGTCAGAAGCAGCACGCGCCAGCGCGGTCGATACAGCGCTCGATCGGTCACCGCGAAAACGGCCAGCAACGGCACAGGATTCAACAGCCAGCGCGGGCTGAAAGCGTAGCCGCCATAGTTATCCGTAAACAGGGCGAAATAGAGAAAGTAGATCAGGCTACACACCAGCATCAGGCGCGCGGACCGGCTGATCGTCAGCTCGATCGAGCGCGCGGCCCGCACGGCGGCCCACAGATACCACACCACGATCGGGAAAAACAGGAACACGCCACGCTGGCCGATCAATAAGTTGTAGACATACGCCGGCACATCCGCGGCGCGTTGATTGCCCGCGACCGTCGCGGCGAATTCAGAGCCGGGATAGTTGTAGCCGCTCGTCACCATCTGCGGCAACAGCCACGTGCCCGTAATCTGATAATTCAAGGCCAGAGTGACAGCCACGGGCACGAGCGCGCCGAGCATGAACCACAGTGCGTAAGAGCGCGATCGCCACACACACAGCAAAAAATATCCTACGGCGAAAATGCCCGTCGATGGATCGATCGCGGCCGCCAGCGCGCTGCTGAACCCGATCGTGAGGAGCTGGCTGCGCGTGAGCCGGTCATGCGTCAGCAGCAGATACAGGCCCACCAGAGCAGCCGCAGCCGCCGGGACGTGATTGGTGAAGACGGTGCTGTACGGCCAGATCGCCGTACCGAGTCCGAGCAGCGTGATGAACGCGAGACTGCTGGCATTGCTGAAGCCACGTTGGCGGGCAAGCCGATAGATCAACACGAGGATCAGGGTCGCCGGCGAACTGACCAATAGCAAGGTCAAGAGGAAGTAGGCCCAATCGGCTTCGGATGCTTCCAGCATCGCGCGACAGTGGGTCGGGCTGCGGAGCGCGTCACAGCCGTCGACCTGAAGCTTCAAGTCCAACCGGTGCAGGATCGAGTAAAGACCGGCGCCGACGAACGAGAGCAAGGGCGGCTTATCGGAGTAAAAGTGATCGCCGATCTTGATCTTATCGACCGTGAGAAAACGCGACTCGTCGATGGTCCACATGCCGCGCTCGACGAGCGAATCGATCGATGCCAGGCGGGAAGCGTCGTTGGACGAATACGAGCGCGAGTGAATGGACAGCGCCCAGATCAGCGTAAAAACGCCGATGATCAGCCAGGTGTAGTCACGCGGCAATTGAGCCGGAGAAGAAGTGGAGTGTTCGTCGGAACGTGCGGTAATTCGACGGAGCATGATGTTCAAGAGATTGCGAACGGTTTGAGATCGGATTGCCATCGGCTCAAAGCCGATAACTGACACCGCCGCATTGTAACATGCCCGACAAAACAACCGCCCCGCTCGCCGAACAACGACAAACGGGGCAGCCTTGCCTGACGATCAGCCCACTACTTTGGCTCGAAGGCGGGACAAGTGAGCAACTTGTCCTACTCTTTTTTGTCGATCGTTTCACGCGCCATAGCGATGAACTCAGCCAGCGGCTTAGCCTTCAGGTCTTCGCCCGACCGCAGACGAATCGCGACCGCGCCCGCTTCCTGTTCCTTGTCGCCGATGACAAGCATGTAGGGGATCTTCTGCAACTGCGCGCCGCGAATCTTGGCCTGCATGCGCTCGCTGGTGGCATTGACTTCCGATCGGATGCCAACGGCCTTCAACTCCTTTTGCACATCCCTGGCATACTCCACGTGCCGATCGGCGATCGGAATGATCATCGCTTGCACGGGTGACAGCCACACCGGGAACGCGCCCGCGAAGTGTTCGATCAATACGCCCAGGAAACGCTCTGTCGTGCCCGTAACGGCGCGATGCAGCACGACCGGCGTATGCGGCTGGCCGTCTTCGCCCGTGTACTCGCAGCCCAGGCGCGCGGGCTGGATGAAGTCCACCTGAATCGTGCTGAGTTGCCACTCGCGGCCCAGCACGTCCTTCGCGATGAAGTCAGCCTTCGGACCATAGAACGCGGCTTCGCCTTCGACTGCGTCGTAAGCCACTTCGTTCTTATCGAGCGCGGCCTTCAACGCGGACGTAGCCTTCTCCCATTTCTCGTCGTCTTGCACATACTTGCCCGTCGCGCCGCGCAGGGACAATCGGACGCGGTAGTCCGAGAACTTGTACGTGTTCAGCACTTCACGGATCAACTGCAAAGCGAGTGAGAACTCTTCTTCGATCTGATCAGGCCGGCAGAAGATGTGGCAGTCGTCTTGCGTCAGCGCCCGCACGCGCGTCAAACCACTCAGTTCGCCGCGCTTTTCGTAGCGATACAACGTGGCAAACTCCGAGAAGCGCATCGGAAGTTCGCGATACGAGTGCAGCCCCATCTCTTTGTACAGCGTCATGTGGCTGGGGCAGTTCATCGGCTTCAGGCGGAACGTGATGTCTTCGTCCACCATCGGCGGGAACATCACGTCGGCATAGTTGTCGTAGTGGCCGGAGCGTTTGTACAGGTCTTCCTTGACCATGTGGCCCGTCCAGACGTGCTCATAGCCGTAGCGAATCTGTGTCTCGCGCACATAGTCTTCCATCAATTGGCGAATCAGCGCGCCTTTCGGCGTGAACAGCGGCAGGCCAGGACCGATGTCGTCGCTGAAGTAGAACAGGCCGAGTTCCTTACCCAGCTTGCGATGATCGCGCTTCTTAGCTTCCTCCAACCGATCGAGATACGCCTTCAGATCGGCCGGTTTTTCCCAGGCCGTGCCGTAGATGCGCTGCAGCATCTTCTTCTTTTCGTCGCCGCGCCAGTACGCGCCCGCGACGCTGAGCAGCTTCACCGCGCTGGGGTTGACCTTGCCAGTGCTCTCGACATGCGGGCCGCGGCACAAGTCCGTGAACGGGCCGTGCGTGTAGAACGAGATGACGGGCTTCTCATTGAGCGGATTGCCGTATTCGTCGAGGCCGCCTTTTTCCAGCCCTTCGATCAATTCGATCTTGTACTGCTGATCGGCGAACTGCTGCTTGGCTTCTTCGGCGCTGACTTCCTTACGCACGAAGGGCAGATTCTCGCCGATGATCTGGCGCATGCGCGCTTCGATCTTCTCCAGGTCTTCCGGCGTCAGGCTGCGCGGCAGATCGAAGTCGTAGTAGAAACCGTTCTCGATCGGCGGACCGATCGCGATGTCGGCCTCGCCGGGGAACATCTCCATCACCGCCTGCGCCATGATGTGCGCGGCCGAGTGGCGAATCTTGTACAGTTTAGAATCTTCGTAACGTTCCATCTTAAGCCTCCAGAGTAGACAAGGAAACAAGTAGACAGGGAAACAAGGCTACTTCTTCATTTGTCACTTGTCATCGATCATTGTTCATTGTCAACTACATTGCTCAATCGGCCAATCATCGCGATCGCCGTAGATCAACATCGGTTCATTGGGGTGGAAGATTGCACCGCAATCGTACACGCCCGACCAATCGTCGTCTTCGGCAACGACCCATTCGACCAGTTCTTGCGGAATCCACAGATCAACGTTCATGGTTGCCTCCCCGAGTGTGGCAGAGGCCATCACATGTTGATGATGATCACCCTGCCTGCGAGCAGGTGTGGCGATGCCACCGCCTGCGGCTGAATCGAAAAACTTGTGTCATAGTCTCAGTGTCATCGCCAGTCATGTGGCAGCACCTCCTTCAGTTTGTCATTTTGCATTGTTCATTGGTCATTTGAACAGGTCGTGCATCACTTCGATCGACTCGGTCAGTGTCGGTCGATCGAGCGTGAAGGCGAAGCGGACGTAGCCCTCACCCGCTGGGCCAAACGCAATGCCCGGCGAGGTGCCGACGCCGGCCCGATCGATCAGACAGTTGGTCATCGCCCATGAATCGCGTTGGCCCTGATAGCCCGGCCACGCATCCGCAATCTTCGACCAGACATAGAACGCGCCCTGCGGCTTGAACGACTCAAATACTTTGATGGTCTGCAAGCCTTCAAAGAAAATGTTGCGGCGAGTTTCCAGTTCGGCGGCCATCTCATGCACGGCGTCCTGCGGTCCGGTCAGCGCGGCCACGCCCCCCCACTGCGTGATCGACGGCACACCGTTGGTGGTCAGGCGCAGCAGCTTGCGGCAGCGATCGACGATCACATCGTCGTTGGTCGCCATGTAGCCCAGACGCAGGCCCGTCATTGCATACGTCTTCGAGAACGTATACACTGTGATGGTGCGATCGGCGATCTCGGGAATCGAGCCGATGCTGAAGTGCCTGGCCCCATCAAAGATGACGTGTTCATAGGCTTCATCGCTGATGACCCACAGATTGTGCTTCACCGCAATCGCCGCGATTTGCCGCTGCGTCTCTGCCGAGAACACCACGCCGATCGGGTTTTGCGGCGAGTTGATGTAAATGGCCTTCGTCTTAGGCGTGATGGCCGCTTCGATGTCAGCCGGCGCGTACTGGAAACTACGATCGGGCCGCAGCGTGATCGGCACCGGCACGCCGCCTGGCCGCTTGATCAACTCCGCCGTCTCACTCCACATCGGATCAGGCAGAATCACTTCATCGCCCGGCTCCAGCAGCGAGGCAAACGCCATGTACAGGCCATGCATCCCGCCGATGGTGACCAGGACGTGTTCGGCGTCTTTGACGGGCAGGCCGTTCTCTTCGCGCAGCTTCTTCAGCATGGCGTTGCGCAGTTGAGGCAGACCCGTCGATGGCGGATAGTGCGTCTTGCCCGACCTCATCGCGTCGGCGATGGCTTGCTGAATGTTCGCTGGCACGTCGAAGTTGGTGTCACCCACTTCCAGCCGATAGACCTTGCGCCCCGCCGCCTGCTGCGCCATCATCTTATCGCGCACCAGCACCAGCCCGCCCAGCGTGATTTTGTCGATAATGTGTGTCATGCTGCTCCTGCCTGAAAACACAAAACGCCTCTTCATCCACACTGGGACGAGAGGCGTGCTCGCGGTTCCACCCACATTTGATTGATCAGTGATCAATCACACTCTGCGCTGTAACGGGCTAACCCGGAATGACTTACTCGGTTATCTTTTCAGCCGTTCACTCGCGGGTGGTTTTCATCGGCTTTGCGGCGGAGAAGGCTCTCAGTCGGTGACCCTCTCTCCCTGTCGCGCTGCAGCCGATTACTCGTCCCGCTCAACGTTTTACTTATTCAATTCAGTGGGCGGTATAGGGCTCGAACCTACGACCTCACGGATGTCAACCGTGTGCTCTAACCAAACTGAGCTAACCGCCCGAACTGACGCCAATTATACCCAGCTCTGTGATTTGGTCAACTGCCGGATCGGTCGATTGGTAAATTAGTACATTGGGAATTAGTAACGGCTCTTCACTAATCTACGAATTTGCTAAGTTACCAATTTACCAATCAACCAATTGACCAATCAACTGATTACCATTATCATTCGCATGGGGATGGTTGTGGTCCGGT
>JAUQXD010001315.1 GCA_030834835.1 Thermoflexales bacterium
GCCCCGCCAGCAGCAGATACAGCTTCTTCACGTCTGTCTCCCCCGTTCCCCGTGCAGACACGACAACGACCCACACACTGTGGGCCGCGCTGAAGAAATAATACCCGATGAATTTTGTTTTGTCCAGAGGTTCACAAAGAACAGCGGGGATCAGGAATCGGTCACTCGGTCACCGTGTCGCGGGGTCTCTCCTTCACGCCGATAGCAAACACGCCGGCATTCAACGCCCCTGCGACCAGCGAAATCAACGCGACCGTTGTGAACGCGCCATTCGCCGTGAGTGCGCTGCCCAATGAAGCAGCTAACATGCGCCCGATCGCGCCGGTGCTGACCGCCAGCGCCAGCATCGTGCCGCGCGCTGAAGGCACCAGTTCACTCATCACCGACACGCCTGACACCACGCTGAACTCAAAGCCCAGAAACGCAATACTGATCGCAGCCAGCGCCCACGGCAGGGCCGTTGAGCCGAGCGCAAACAAAATAGCATAGCCCAGCGTCGCGACGATCAGGCCACCCACCACGCCGCGCTTCTTGCCAACGCGATCGAGCAGCAAACTGCTGCCGCCCGACGCCATCAATTCAAACACGCCGAACAACGTCGAGATGCTGCCGCGCGCGGTGGTTGTCAGCCCGAACTGTGTCTCCAGCCAACTGCCGTAACTGATTTGAATATTCTCGAACGCGAAGAAGATCAGAAACCACGCCGCCACAAAAGCCAGCGCGCTGCGATTACGCAGAATCGCCTTAAACCCTTGCGAAGGCTGAACAGGCAGCCCTTTCGCAAGGGCGTGTAGCGTTTCCTTTAAGAGCAGCGTCAACCCCGAGCAGATTAGCGCAGCCGCAGCCAGTCCAATGAACGGCGCGCGCCAGCCGTGCGACGCCAACAATGCGCCCATCAACGGCACGCCGATCATGCCGCTGATGGCCCACGTCAACTCGATCGTGCCCAGCACCCGCCCGCGCCGCTGATAGGGCGTACGATCGCTCATGTACGCGATCAACGCCGGGATGTAAATCGCCGAGCCGAGGCCCGAAATGATGAAGCCCAGCCCCGGCCCGATCAGCCCTTCGCTCAGCCCGATCAACCCCATGCCGATCGCGACCAACAACAGGGCGATCGTCATCGCGCGGCGGTGGCCCACCCGATCGGCCCACGCGCCGAACAGCGGCCCGCCCAGGCTCACGCCGTAGCGCAGCGACATCAACGTGCCCAGCTGGCCTTCCGTGATCTTCAGGCCCGCCGCGACTTCGGGCACGTAAGGATAAATCACGCGCGCGGCCACATCGTGCGCCAGTCGCCCCAGAACGGAAATGACCAACGCCCGTCGCAGCGGCCTTTGTTCATTGATCATTGTTCATTGTTAATTGATCATTGCTCAGTCTTCTTCGACACCACGACCCAACTTGCGCGATTTCTGATAAGCCGCCCAGATCGATCGGGACATGACGGTTCGCAGGCCGCCCTTCTCGATCTGATACAACGCTTCCGCACTCGTACCACCGGGCGAAGTGACCTGATTGCGCAGCGTCGCCAGGTGTCGCCCCGCCTGCCGTGCATACTCCACGCTGCCGCGCACCGTCTGATACACCAGTTGCTCGGCGATGTTGCGGCTGAAGCCCATGTGTACGCCCGCATCCACCATCGCTTCCATAAAGAGAAAGACGTAGGCCGGCCCCGTGCCGCTGAGCGCTGTCGCCATGTCGAGATAACGCTCGTCGTTGACGAACACTTCCTCGCCGATGGAACTGAACACAGCCTTGGCTTGATCGCGATGCAGCTGGCTCATCGATTCGGGGCAGGTCCAGACTGTCATACCCAAACCGATCTGCGCGGGCGTGTTAGGCATGGACCGTGCTACCGCGTTGTGCCGCAACAAATTGGTGATCACTTCCGTGCGCGCCCCGGCCACGATGGACAGCACCAGCGCCTCAGGCGCCAGGTGCCCGGCCAGCTGCTTCAAGACATCGTGCAGCACTTGCGGCTTCACCGACAACACCACAATCGTCGCGCCGGTGACGGCGGCCAGGTTGTCGGTGGTGTGACGCACGCCGTATTTTTGCGCCAACTCCACGCCGCGTTCGGGGCGCGTGTCGCTGGCCGTGATCTGCTGCGGCGGCAAATTGGCCTGCGTGATCAGACCTTTGATCATCGCCTCGCCCATCGCGCCCGAACCGATAAAGGCAAATCGTTGTGCTTGTAACATGCTGGTCTCCCTCCAGGAAAAGTCCGCGAAAGTATAACACAGTGAGGTGTGACGAGTAATGAACTTATCTGCCGCACAGCGCGACTAATATTCATAAATTCATCAACAAAGGAGAAAGCATGTCAGTCCGTCGAGTTCGCCCCATGTTGCTCGGTGTCTGGTTGTTGACTGTGATTGGCCTTGTGTTGGCATTGGTTAGCAGTGGGCGGCGCAGTGCGCAGGCTGGCGCACTCGTCGCCAACGAGCCATCAATTATCCCCGGCCCGGAATTGGTCATCCGCGCCGTACCGCCGCAGCCCGGCGCGGTTCCTGTCTTTGTGCCCCCGCCGGATGCCAACTGGCGCCTTAATCCGTTCGCCCCTGATGCTGCCACGATCAACGTGACCTATGCCGGCACATGGAATCCGCAGGCGCAGGCTGCCTTCCAGTATGCTGTTGACATCTGGGCGGGTCTGCTGGATTCATCAGTTGCGATCGATCTGCAGGCCAACTGGACCGATCTGGGTGCCGCCTCCGGGATTCTCGGTTCGGCCAGTTCCAACAGCATCACGCGCGATTTCCCTGGTGCGCCGGCTGTCGGTACATGGTTTGCCAATGCGCTGGCTGATCGGCGTGCGTGTGCCGATCGGATTACGGCGCAGACCTATGAGATTGTCGCTAACTTCAACAGCGCCTTCACGGACTGGTACTTCGGCACTGACGGCCTGGTGCCTGTCAATAAGTGGGACCTGGCGACGGTGGTGCTGCACGAGTTGGGCCATGGCCTGGGTTTTGCCGGTTCAATGCAATATGACGACGGCAGCGCGGCTAACGGCACAGAGTGCGCGGGCACAGCGGGGCAGGGCTGTTGGGGCTTCGGCACGGGTTTCCCGATGATATACGATCGGTTTGTCGAGGACCCGTCAACTGTGAGCCTGCTTAATACGGCCACATATCCCAATCCGTCCGCCGCTTTAGGCACGCGCCTCACGGGCAACGTTAACAGCCTGCGCTGGAACGGCCTCTATGGCATCGCCGGGAATGGCGGCACGAAGCCGGTGCTGTACAGCCCCACCACGTGGCAGGGCGGTTCCAGTTATTCGCATTTCGATCAAAGCACTTACGCCACCGAATTGATGAAGCCTGCGCTGCCGCCGCAGACGGCCATTCACAATCCTGGTTCGCGCACGCTGGGCGTCTTGCGTGACAGCGGCTGGGGGCAGGAACTGGTCATCAATGCCTTTGCTTATAGTCCCACCGGCGGGCGGGCCGAATGGGTGCAGATCAAAAACACCTCGTCGATTGCGATCTCGCTGAGCGATTATGCGATCGGCGATGAGGAGCGACAGGGCGCAGCTGGTGAAGGGAGTTTTCTACTACCAAATGTGAGCCTGGCATCTGGCGAGGTCTTCCTGATGCGCATCCGCAGTGACGCCGCGTGGACATACTCCACGCAGCCCAATCCCACTTATTGCTGGAACTGTACCAGTGGCTACACCAATCTGACGCAGTACACGCTGTGGGGTGGCACTGTGCCCGATCTGGCCAACGCCGGCGATGAGATTGTTTTGTTGCGCACCAACGGCGGCACGGCCGATGTGGACGGAGTGAACGACGACACCATCGTGGATGCGATGTGCTACGGCACAGGGCAAACTTACGTGGACACCAACAACAGCGGCGCGCTTGATGGCCGTGATCAATACATCTTCACTGACCATACCTGCCTCAGCACGCTGGCCTCCGGCAGTTTCCAGCGGCCTGGCACTGTCAACACCTGCGTGCCCGCTTCTGCCTACACCGACAATCCTACGGCAATCACGCTCACCTCGGTCGAGGCGAATAATGTAACTAACGGTGACGCCAGTCCCTTGACGCCCCTGGCGCTCCTGTTGGTGCTGGTTGTCCTGATCGGCCCCGCCGTCATGATCGGTGTGCCGGCCTATAATCGACGGCGCACCCGCTGATCGGGTTGTTGGCAATCGTCATCGGGTTGGGCGCGTTCGGTGGTGTGATCTTCCTGCGCCGGCGCGTTCGC
>JAUQXD010001316.1 GCA_030834835.1 Thermoflexales bacterium
GCTTTGCGTGAGCCGTTTTAACTATCCCCCTCCTCGGTTATAATCACGGTCGGCGCTGCATTGCGAACTACGCGCCCAGGAGATCACCGTGATCGATTCACCTTACGCTCAACTCGCTACTCGCCTGGATGAGCTGCCCAACGGCTTTCCGCCTGCCCCCAACGGATCGCATCTGCGCCTCTTGGCCAAGCTCTTCACACCGGACGAAGCCGCCCTGGCCGCGCAGCTGCGCTTGACACTGGAAACACCGGCCGAAATCGCGACGCGTCTCGGCGGCGATGCGCCCACGCTGCGCAAGACGCTCAAAAGCATGGTCATGCGCGGCCTCATCACGGCCGGCCGAGCAAGCGGCGGCCTGGGCTACGGTCTGCTCCCCTTCGTTGTGGGCATCTATGAAATGCAGGCGGGCCATGTGGATGCGGAACTGGCGCAGTTGTTTGAAGACTACTATCAACAGACCTATCGCCAATCGCTGCCGCAGCAACCGCCCACCCATCGCGTGATCCCCGTGGGTGAAAGCGTGCCCAACACCGTCGATGTGCGCCCGTTCGAAAGCGCCCGCGACATCGTCCTCAACGCCAAAGCCTGGGGCGTCACCGATTGTATCTGCCGCGTCCAACAATCACTCATCGGTCACGGCTGCCGACATCCCGTCGATGTGTGCATGATCTTCAGCGACACGCCGGGCACGCTCGATCGCAAGCCGGGCGTGCGCCCTCTGACGCAAGCGGAAGCGCTGGACACCTTGCAGCGCGCCGCCGATGCGGGTCTGGTACATTCCGTCAGCAACAATCAGCGCGGGCTGTGGTACTTGTGCAACTGCTGCACCTGTGCGTGCGGCTTCTTGCGCGGCCTCAGCGAGCTGGGCATTGCCAACGTCATCGCGCGTTCGGCCTTTCAGTGCGTGGTGGATGAAGCGCTGTGTATGGGCTGCGGCGGCTGTCTGCCGCGCTGTTCCTTCGACGCGCTGTCAATGCCGGACTTCACCGTGGAGATCAATGCCACGCGCTGCGCGGGCTGCGGCGCGTGCGTCGTCGTGTGTCCCAGCAACGCGCTCTCCCTGGTGCGCCGCCCCGACGAAGAGACTCTCACTCCACCCGAAACCGAAGATGAGTGGCGCGTGGCGCGCGCGGCGGCTCGCGGGCTGGATTTATCGGCGGTGCAATGATGACCGATCCACAACGGCTGTTGCAACGGCTCGATGAAATCGGGCGGTCCCTCGCGCACTCCGATCATGCTCTGGCGCTGATCGGCCTCGGCTCGGTGGGCACGGAACTCGATCGATTGGATGCCTATTCTGATCTCGACTTCTTTGCGATTGTGGAATCGACTTACAAATCACGCTACCTTCAACATCCCGATTGGCTGTACCGCGTCCATCCGATCGCGTTTGCGTTCGAGAATACGGCCGATGGCTACAAGCTTCTCTTCGCCGACGGCGTCTTCTGCGAGATGGCCGTGTTTGAGC
>JAUQXD010001317.1 GCA_030834835.1 Thermoflexales bacterium
AACTGCGCGTCAGCGACGGCAGCGTCATCTTCGACGCTATCGCCTTCCGGTTCGGCCCGCTGGTCACGCGCTTCTCGCGCGGCGACAAGATCGATCTGGCCTACACCTTTGAAGAAAACGAGTGGAACGGCGAGAAGCGGGTTCAGCTGAACGTCAAAGATATAAAGTTAGCGGCGTAATCAGTAACTGGTCAACTGCTAACTGGTTAACTGGTCACCGATTACCGATTGACCGATTATCCATCACGCCCAACGGAGTACGCACCTTGAAGATTCTCGTCACCGGCGCCGCCGGTTTCATCGGCAGCCATGTCGCACAAAGATTGCTCGAACGCGGCGATGAAGTCGTGGCGTTGGATAATTTCGCGCCCAATTACAGCCGCGCGCGCAAAGAAGCCAACCTGCACGAATACGCCCATCAGCCGCGCTGCGAATTCGTCGACGCCGACATCTGCGACGCCGACTATATCCGCGCGCTCTTTACGGTTCAGAAGTTCGATCGGGTGGTGCATCTGGCTGCGATGGGCAACGTCCGCTACTCGATCGAGCACGCACCCGAATACGTCGATGTGAACATTCGAGGCACGGTCAATCTGCTGGAAGCGGCACGGCTCAGCGGCACGCGCTATTTCGTCTTCGCGTCCACGTCATCGGTCTACGGCAAAGCCGACGTAGTCCCCTTCGTGGAAACTGCACCCGTCGCCCGCCCGCTCGCGCCCTATCCCGCGACCAAGATCGCCGATGAAGTGCTGGCGCATGCGTATCACGTGGCCTTCGATATGAAATGCACGGGCTTGCGCTTCTTCAACGTGTATGGCCCGCGCGGCCGCCCCGATATGATGCCATATGAATTCACGCGCAAGATCGCGGCGGGTGAGACGATTCGCGTTTTTGACGAAGGCCGCCCGCAGCGCGATTGGACCTACATCGACGACATCGTGAGCGGCGTGCTGGCCGCGCTGGATGCGGGCTTCGATTACGAACTCATCAACCTCGGCCGCGGCCAACCGATCGAACTCCTGCGCTTCATCGACATCATCGAGCGCCTGGTCGGACGTAAGGCCATCATTCAGCACGCGCCGCTGCCGCCCACCGAACCCGCCATCACCTACGCCAACGTCGAGAAGGCCGCGCGCCTGCTGAATTACCATCCGCAGACTTCTATCGAGGACGGGTTGGCGCGATTCTATGAGTGGTATCAACGTGGCAACGACTAACGAGCAAATCAGCGAAAATGCGAATCAGCGAATCAAGGCGATACGCCGAACGCTGCTAATTATTGCGATCGCGCTGGCTGCATCTTGCCTCTTGCTTCGTGCATCTCCGCACGCCTTTGCCCAATCCTCACCCGATCCGCGTTTCGGCGCGGTCGAGGCGTTTCGCGATCCCGACGCTGCCAACGATTTGAATCTGGGCTGGGAACGCATCCTCTTCTACTGGTCGGAGTTGCAGCGCAACGGCCCCGACGATGCGTGGAACATCTATCACGTGCCGGACGGCTGGCTCGATAATGCGCGCAAGGCCGGTCGGCAGGTCGTCGGCGTGCTTGAAAATACGCCCGCCTGGGCCACTGATGGCTCACCCAACATCGGCGTGCCGCGCGGCCTGTATTTACCCATCGATGATCCGGCTAATCTGTGGGCGGGCTTCGTGCGGCAAACCGCGCGACGTTACGCAGGCATCGTCGATCATTGGGTGATCTGGAACGAACCGGACATTCAAGCGCCCGCCGACGGCCTGCAATTTGAAGGCACCGTCGCCGATTATTATCGATTGGTGAAGGTGGCGTATCTTGTTGCGAAGGAAGAGAACCCCAACGCGGTCATTCATCTGGCGGGGCTAACGTATCATCACGACGTGGTCTACAAGCGCGCGCCCTACTTGCAGCGGTTCATCAACGAAGCCAGACGCGACGCCACCGCGCGCGCCAATCACTACTACTTCGACGTGGCGACGCTGCATCTGTACTTCACGACCGATTCGATCTATGACATCACGCAGACCATGACGCAGATACTGCGCCGTAACGGTTTGCGCCAACCGATCTGGATCAACGAACTCAACGCGCCGCCGTCCAATGACTCACTCAATCCGTGGACCGCGCCGCTGTTCACCACCGAACTCGATCAGCAGGCGGGCTTCATCGTGCAGGCGACGGCGCTGGGCCTGGCCGCCGGCGCAGAGCGCATCGGCGTCTACAAATTGGTCGATTTCCCCGCGTATCCTGAGGGCTTTCCCGCTTACGGCCTGATTCGCGCCGATGGCACACATCGTCCCGCGTACGACGCCTTGAAAACAGTGACAACGTATTTTCGTGATGTGCGCTCCGCGCGGCTATGGCGCACCAGTTCAGCGGAGATCGTCACACTCGATCGGGGATCAACCACGACGCGCGTTGCGTGGGCGCGGCGCGGCGTGACCACCACCATCACGCTGCCCGCCGTCAACACCGAAGCCACACTCATCAGCGTGGCTGGCGTCACTACAACATTAACAGCCAAACGTGGCCGCT
>JAUQXD010001318.1 GCA_030834835.1 Thermoflexales bacterium
AAAGTCCATTTACAAACGTCGCAAATTGTGCAGGTGTAGCCAAAAGGGCGTCACCCTGAGCGTAGCGAAGGGTCTCTACGCCTGCGCAAGAGATGCTTCGCTGCGCTCAGCATGACAAACTGCGACTTTGTGAGAGCCGTGAGATACCGATGCCAGGGGCTTGAACCAGGTGGGTTTTTCATGTTACACTCCTTTCGCCGTCCCGTGACCGGGTGAGCACCTTCGAGGGCAAGAAGGTCACCTACCGATGCGGGTTCAGTGCCGCGCACTGTCCCAGATGAGGATTCGACGGGCAACCAAATAACACCACGGGCTTAGCTCCAGGCTATCCCAGGGCGGCGACCGGTTGGCCTAGGCGCTTCGTGCTCTCGCGCGCTTCCGTCACTCATCACCCGTGAGGATAACACGGCGCATGCTCACCCGGCCAGCAGCTTCATTCTATCGTGTCGATGAGGCCTTGCGGGCAGTCGCCAAGCATGTGCAAGCGGGCCTGCATCCCAGCGAAGTGGTCACGCTGGCGTTGCTCTTTGCGCTCAAGGGCGTTGGGAATCGGGCCTTTTATCGCTGGGTCAGCCGCGATTATCGGGCCTTGTTCCCGCGCTTGCCGGAACGCACGCGACCGTTTCGGTTGTTTGACCAGCATCACGCCTTGACCGGCCTGTTCTTGGCTGAACCAACCTTGTTGGGTGTGGTCGATAGTTATGGGATCGAACTGATTCACCCGCGCCGGGAAGGCCGCAGTGCGTCGCAGATTGGGCGCAAAGGGGTGTCGAACCAACGTTGGATTGTCGGTGGCAAACTGTGTTTTGTGCTGAACCACCTCGGCCTGATTGTCGACTGGGCGTGTGACACAGCCAACGTCTATGACGGGGCGAGTTTCCAAGACGTGGTGGAGCGGCAAGCCGACTTCATGGTCATCTTTGCGGACGACGGCTTCGCGAAAACAGATTGGCATCCGGATAATCTCAAACTCTGCCGGCGGGGCGAGTGGAATAGCCGGATGATTGTGGAAACGGTCCTGTCGATGTTGACGTTGGTGTGTCATTTCAAGAAAGTGATGCATCGGGCTTGGGCCTATTTTGAAAGCCGCTTGGCCTACACGATGGCCCTGTTCAACTTGCTGGTCCAATGGGATGGGATTCAAGTGGACGAAGCGGGCTGTGTTCACTTTGAACTCGCCCCCTTCAGCCTGTAAAACTAGCACCAAAGGTTAATAGTGCGAGGCACAACAACTTCGGGAAGCATTTCATCGCAGGACCTCCTGTTACATCGTAGCTCACTGACGACGAAGCGATGAGAGGCGATAGAGCGGCGACAACAGCGTGGGTAGATGATCTCATTATATGCGTTTTTTTGCCTGTCAATACCCTTTCAAGAATCGATAAACAAAAGCCCCGTCGTGGATATGACGGGCGGGCAACCTGATGCATGTTGATATACTGATGATAATCTACGAGAATAGCGCCGTCCGGCCTCCGTGTTAGCCGCGAAAGTCGGACGGTGAATGCGTGGCAAGAATGCAGCGGGATTAGATGCCGGCCGCTCCGATCAACACAATGACGGCCAGCAGGACCGCCATAAACAATGGAAACAGCAGAAACAGGCTGTAGGTTTTGGTGTCGTATTTCAAGTGCATGAAGAACATCATGACCAACAGCGCCTTGGCCGCAGCCAGCGCCAGCAGCAAAATGACCGCAATGGTTTTGTCGGAGATGTATTGAGAAACCCCGACTTCGACGCCCGTAACCACAAAGAGCAAGGCAAAGACGCCAACGTAGGTTTTGGCCGGAATGTGTTTGGTGACGTGCTTCGATTCAGTGCTCATAACTCTTCCCCCGCGTAGAGAGTTAGATCAGGTAGATAATCGTGAACAGCAAAATCCACACGACATCGACGAAGTGCCAGTACAGGCCGAACAGTTCAACGCCCATAAAGTTGCTGCGACCAAAACCGCCGCGCGCCCCGCGCAGCATCACAAACACGCCCCACAACACGCCGATGATCACGTGCAGCCCGTGGAAGCCCGTCAGCGTGAAGAACACGTTGCCGGCCAGATCGGAATTGAGCGTGTGGCCTTCAGTGCCCAACTTGCCATACTCAAACGCCTGAATGCTGACGAAGATCGTGCCCAACACCACGGTCGCGAGCATCCACAGCGTGAGGTTGCGCCTGTGCCCCTGCTGCGCCGCCGAGACCGCCAGCACCACCATCAGGCTGCTCGTCAGCAGGATGAAGGTGTTGACGCCGGTCAGCGGAATATCCAGCGCGCGATGAAATTCGGTCCAACTGGCCTGGCCGCGATAGGCCAGGTACATGCCGATCAGCGCCATGAAGAACATCACTTCCGAAGCGAGGAACAACCATATCCCGAACTTGCGATTATCCACGCCCGCTATCGAACCGGCTTCGGTCAACGTGTGATCTTGAGTCGTCGCGCCATCACTCATTGAATCTCTCCTCCGTCCATTGCAGAGGCGGCTCCCACGCCGCCGGGTGCGCGGGCATAGCAGCCCGCTGTGCTGGCAAACCAAAAATTACCGGCTAAACAGCTGCACCAATCCAGGCCACACCGCTGCCAGCACGCCCCCCGTGATCAGCAGCGTCAACGTCGTGGCCGCGATTTTCCAGTAGGTCTCTTCGCGCGCCGACAACGGTTTCACGGTTTGATCGGGCGCGGGTTTAGCCGCCGGCTTTGTCGCTTTGGCCGCCGGCCTGGCCACCGCTTCAGCTGCCGCGGAACTGGCCGGAATCTGCTTCGATACCCACCGCAACACCAGCGCCAGCACAATCGCCATCGTCACCGGCGCGCCCACCGTCGTCATTACAATGAAAATCGTCAGGAACGACTGCAGCGGATTAGAGGCGCTCGCCGGCAACGGCGGCACGACTTGCTGGCCGGGTTGCGTCAGTTGCGGCAACAGATAATACATCAGGCCCGCCGCCGCGCCTAGCGTCAACAGTAAACCCACGACATCAATCCATCGCCTACGCAGTGTGCGCATTCTCCCCCCGTTACGATCCGTCACACCGCACTGCACACAGTGGGTGCAAGTGTTG
>JAUQXD010001319.1 GCA_030834835.1 Thermoflexales bacterium
GCGCTTGAACCGCCACCGTCTCGTCGGCGTCAAGAGCATCTAGCAGCATCGCAGGGATAAGTTCCAGGGTCGCGTTACAGTCCAACACAGTTCAGTTTCCTCATCGCCTATCTATACGCACCGGCCGGGTTGTTAGATTGAAATAATCAAATGACAATTTCTTAACACTTATGTGTTCAGGTCCGCGCCAATGCGCTGCAACTCATCGCGCATCTTCAGCATACCCAGCCGCATCCGAGTCTGGACGGTACCTAGCGGCGTCGACGTCTTGTCCGCGATTTCCTGCTGCGTCAGCCCGCCAAAGTAGGCCAATTCCAGCGCCTCACGCTGCGCGTCCGGCAGTTGGGCCAGCACGCCGCGCACCACCGCGCGCCGCTGGCGGACATCCACCACATCTTCCAGTGGATCAGGCCCGCTGGTCTTGATGGCCTCGTCCAGTTCCACCGACGACCCTTCCGGGCGAACGTTGAGGCGGCGCAGTTCGTCGATGGCCCGATGCCGAGCCACGCTGGTCAGCCACGCCACAAAGCGGCCGCGCTCTTCCACGAACGAGCCGGCCGCCCGCCAGACGCTGACAAAGGCATCCATGACGATTTCCTCGGCCAGGGTGCGCTCACCGACGACGCGCAGCGCCAGGCTGTAG
The DNA here is from genome assembly GCA_030834835.1 of Thermoflexales bacterium. Taxonomy (GTDB): domain Bacteria; phylum Chloroflexota; class Anaerolineae; order Fen-1058; family Fen-1058; genus JAGOBP01. Next base: position 644 of record JAUQXD010001319.1, read on the forward strand.
ACCAGCCGGCTGTAGCGGTCGTATAACGTGCTGAGCGCGGCTTCATCACGCCGTGCTACCAAGATCACCAACGCAGAATCGTCAAGCTTCGTATAGTCCACGGCGCAAATTGTAACATATGCAATTCATAATGCACAGTGCATAATTCATAATGACATACGGGAGCGCCTTCGGTATGCACTATGAATTAAGCATTATGAATTTGAGTCTGGTACAATCTTTTCATGGACACTCAATCTTCCATCGTGATGCTGGTTCCCAATTTGATGTTTGCCACACGAATCGAAGATGTCGCGCATAAAAACGGTGCGGCGGTTATCTCGCCATCCGATCGAGCCAGCTTCCTCAACGTGCTGCTGAACGGCGCGCGCCTTGTGCTGATCGATGCGAACTCGCTGGATCCGGCCGGGCTGGAGTGGATAGCCGTCGCCAAAGACAATCCCGCCAGCGAGGTCGTGCCCATCATCGCGTTTGGCTCGCACACCGATCTGACGCTGCGCGACCGCTGCCTGACCGCGGGCATCGATCGCTACATGGCGCGCTCAAACTTCGTGGAAGGTTTGCCGGAGATCATCGCGGCGGCCGTGCGCGAAACGACTGATGATCCGTGCAGCGAACCGTTGCCCGAAGGCGTGATCCGCGGGTTGGAAGAATTCAATGAAGGCAAATACTTCGAGCAGCATGAAACGCTGGAACTCGTGTGGCGCGCAGAGATGCGGCCCATTCGCGATCTGTATCGCGGCGTCCTGCAGATCGGTGTGGGCTGCCTGCAGATTGAGCGGGGCAATGCCATCGGCGCGCTCAAGATGATCGATCGCGCCGTGCGCTGGCTGCAACCTTTTCGCCCCGCATGCCAGACGATCGACGTCGATCGTCTGCTGGCCGACACCGCCCGCCTCCGCAACGAGATCGAGCGCGCGGGGTTAGATCACCCTGAGCGCGTCAATCGGGCGCTCTTTCCGAGAGTATTCCTGGTCAGAGAGTAGATTGGCGCACTGGTAAATGGGTACATTAGTAAATTGGTAAATTAGTGGCATGCCGATCGACCAATCACCAATTTACCAATCTTCTAACTTACCAATCTACCAACCCCCATGGAGCACACCTTGAACTTCACGGACAAAATCGTCGTCATCACCGGATCAGGGCGAGGCATCGGACGGGCCATCGCCCTTCACTTTGCCCAATTGGGCGCGGATGTGGTCGTCAACTTCTTCCGTAATCGCCAGCCCGCCGAGGACACCGCCCGCGAGATCGAAGCGCTGGGCCGCCGCGCGCTCGTCGTCAAAGCCGACGTGGGCGAACCGGACGGCATTGAAAAATTGATCGATGAAACAGTGGCCGGTTTCGACGGCCTGGATTATCTCGTGTGTAATGCCGCGTCCGGTTACAATCGATCGGTGATGGAGCAGAAGATCAAGGGCTGGGACTGGACGCTGAACATCAATGCGCGATCGGTCTTGTTCCTCTCGCAAAAAGCCGCACCCATCATGCAGGCGCGCGGCGGCGGCGCGATCGTCAGCATTAGCAGCTTAGGCTCGATCCGCGTGTTGCCCGAATACGTGGTCGTAGGTGCAAGCAAAGCCGCGCTGGAAGCGGTGACACGCTATCTGGCGGTGGAACTCGCACCTATGGGTGTAGTCGTGAATGCTGTAAGCGGCGGCGTGGTGGAGACGGATGCGCTGAAGCACTTCCGCGCCACTCAGGACAACAACATTCTCGTCACCGCAGCCGATCGGACCCCGGCGGGCCGCATCGTGGAGCCGCAGGATGTGGCGAATGTCGTGGCCTTCCTCTGCACGCCGCAAGCGGAGATGATCCGCGGTCAGACGATTGTGGTGGATGGGGGCTATACTTTACTGATCTAATGACAAATGACCAATGAAGAATGACAAAAGCGGAGCGCTGGTTGACAGCGGCTCCGCTTTTCGTTTGTCATTTGCTCATTCTTAATTTGTCATTTAATCAAGGCGTTTTCCGGCAACTTGCTCAGTTCGCTTTCGGAGAATTCCAGTTCGCCGATGAGGTGTAAAACGTCCACCTCGCCGTCATAGCGATAGCGGCGTCGAATCCAGCCGCGGCCCGCGTACGGGCGATAGATGATTTCAAACACGATCTCCAGCCGCGACATGGTCTCACTGACCGTGATCAGCCAGGCGGGTTTGAAGTCGCGCACGACGGGCGTCAGTTTGACATCGCGGCGGGCGCGCAGTTGATCAATCGTATCGATGACATCGGCTTCAGCAGCGGGCATGGTCTTCACCTCAAGCGAATTTGCGGTTAGGCCAATAGTTTAGCCGAGAGCGTCAAACTCTGCAAGCCGGGCGCGAGCAACGCCGACACGGGGCACGTTTCTTTGGTCTGAGCCGCGATCGTTTGGAACTGCTCGTCGTCGATGCCGGGAATCTGCGCTTCGGTGTCCAGATGAATGCTGATGACGCGGAAGCCCGCGTCGGTGCGCGTCATGCTGAGCGAGGCCGTGGTATGGATGGCGGCCGGTGTAAAGCCGGCACGCCCCAGGCTGCCCGACAACGCCATGCTAAAACAGGCCGCCTCCGCCGCCGCGATCAACTCTTCGGGATTCGCGCCCGGTGCGTCTTCAAAGCGCGCCGAAAACGTGAGCGGTGTGTTCTGCAGGGCGCGGCTCGTCGTGGTGGCCGTACCCGTCCCGCTCTTCAAATCGCCTTGCCACGTCGCGTTGGCTGTTCGTACAATGTCTGCCATGATATTCATTTCTCCCTTGTGAAGTATGCTACTTAAAAAGTATAACACGCTTTAGGGAGGATTGATGAGTCCCATAGGGATGCTTCGCGATGACGAGTAACGAGTGACGAGTGGCTCAATAAATCAGGCGCTCTCGGCCAGTCGATTGTCGGCCCGTTCGACAGCCATCGCCGCCGGTTGTTGTGCGCGGGGCTGACCCTGATTCAACGTGATCAGCACCACCGCCGCAATGATGATGGCCGCCGCGATCAACGTGCGCGTACTCAACGCTTCACCCGCCAGCAACCAGCCCAAAAACACCGCCACTACCGGATTCACAAAGGCGTACGTCGCCACCTTGGCTGGCGTTGTGACCTTGAGCAGCCACACATACGCCGTGAAGCCCAGCAGTGATCCAAAGATCACCAGATAGCCCAGCGACGCGACGGACAACAGGGTCACGTTTTCCAATCGGATTTGAGCACCCTGCCCCAACAACAGGCCGACCACCAACATCAGGCCGCCGCCCATCAACATTTCCATCGCCGTGGCGAGTAGGGCGTTCGACGGCATCGCGGCCCGTCGAGAGTACAACGAACCGATCGACCACGAGAGAGCGGCCAGGATCAGAATCACCGTGCCCACCGGATTGATCGCTTCCGCCGATGATCCGGGCGCGGCGATCAGACCGATGCCGATCACGCCCATACCAACGCCGATGGCGACTCCGCGCGTGGGCCGCACCCGATCGCCCCACTTCCAATTCAAGAGCACCATCCACAATGGCACGGTGGCGATGACCAGCGCGGCCAGGCTCGACGGTACGAATTGCTCGGCTACCATCACGCCGCCATTGCCGCCAAACAGCAGCAGGCCGCCCGCGATCAACGTCGAGCGCCACTGCACGCGCGTGGGTGCGGCTACACCGCGCAGCCGCAACATCGCATACAATAACCCGCCCGCGATCAAGAAGCGCACGCCGCCCATCAGGTACGGCGGAATCGTTTCGATGGCGAAGCGAATCGCCAGATAAGTAGAACCCCAGATCAGATACACCGCCGCAAACGCGATGACGATGCGCCACCGCAATGGCAGCGCCGCAAAATTGAATTTTCTCATGCTATCCCCTGTAATCAGCGTGTCTTAGCAGAGGGCGGCTCCCACGCCGCCGGATCCGACAGCATGGGAGCCGCCTCTGCCTGTTATTGATGAAGGCCCAATCTTACCACGAAGGTTACGCGCTCTCTGCCGCAACCGCCGCGTTTTGTGCGGCCAGCCACGCCCGCACGCTGATGATGTGATCGCGGTAGTGCCCAAAGGTGTCGCCCTCGATCAGATCGAAGACGATCCAATCGACTCCGGCCGGGCGCGTGAACTCCAGCGAATACAAATCCTCGTCGCGCAATCTTTGCACGACGTCAAGGCTCCGCAGAAACGATGCCTGCGATTCGTGAACGACCTCGGCCAACGGATGCGCGTGATAGCGTTGATAGATCAAAGCGTTCTCTTGATCAATCTCCATGCCCTTGTACGGCGAGGTGGGCAGCGGCTCACCCCGCTCGATCGCACCCGTCACCTCGGTGGCCCAATTTTCGAAGTAGGTGAGATGCGCGATGAGGTCCTTGATCGACCAGTCGCCAGCGACGCCGGGCTGCTCCCAGCGCCCTTCGCCGACCTCGGCTAACAGGGCGTCCCAGTCCGATCGGGCCGCGCGCATGGCCGCTACGAGTTGCTTCACTGTCAATTGCTCCGTCATGTCGAGTCTCCTTGAGTGTGAAATCGTTATCGAGTTTGACAATCGCGTTCAGTCGCAGCCTGCAAGGCCGCCAGTGTTACGGCCGCTTTGTGCTGCGCTTGCAGCCGCTGCCCGGTGATAATCAACTGCTGCCCCAGCCAGTTGAGCCAGCGCCATCGATCGGGCTGCGGAACGGCCGCTTGAGCGAGTCGTTCGGCTTCGGCCTGGCAACGCAACTCACACTGATGCTCGGCCGCCAGGTGTTGGATCGTCCAATCGTTGTAAAACATCGCCCACCTCCAGAACATTTGCTCCACTTGACGCCGCTATGCTAACCTGATAAACTAAATTTGATGGTTATAGAATATCACAGTTCGTGTAACCTGTCAATTAGTTTTTGATGGTTATACAAGATTTTGACGAGGGCGTGACACGATGGCGACGACTAAGTCAGCGGGCCAATTGAAGTTGGAAGCAGGGCGGCTGTGTCTGGACTTTGCCAACACGCTGGACTGGCGCGGCAGTGAACACCCGATCGAGATGTTGCCGACCTACGCGGACCTGGTCGCGTGGGCGCATAAGATCGGCCTGCTGGATGAAGATGCGGCCCGTCTGCTAGCCGATCGAGCCGGGCAGCATCCGCGAACGGCCATGGCCGCGCTAGAGAAGGCTCGCACGCTGCGCGAAGCCAGCCATGCGATCTTCGTGGCGGCGTCGCATGACGGCACGCCTGAGACGGCCGATATGGATACAGTCATTGCCACGCTGGCCGAGATACTCAATCGTTCGCGGCTGGTGAAGAGCGACGCCGGTTTCCTGTGGGACTGGGGCGGCGGCGCAGACGATCTCGATCAGATAGTGTGGTGGGTCGTCCAGTCGGCGATCGAGGTGATGACGTCCGACGAATTACTGCGCGTGGGCGAGTGTGCGGACGATCGGGGGTGCGGGTGGTTGTTCTTCGACACCAGCAAGAATCGCACCCGCCGCTGGTGCAGTATGCGCGGCTGCGGTAATCGGGCCAAGGCGCGGCGGCATTATGCAAAAGTGATGAGTGATGAGTGAATGATCCACCTTACGCAATCTCGGCGTCATTGCGAGGAGGCCGTAGGCCGACGAAGCAATCTACACGGTCCCCAATGAGATTGCTTCGCTACGCTCGCAATGACGGTTCCGCAAGATGATAATGACAAGACCCTCCGACGACACTGTCGCCGGAGGGTTTTGTTTGGTCAGTGCTGCCCGGTAAGTGTGATCGTTGAGATTAGAACGCCGTGCCGCTGGGAGCGGTGGTCGTGCCGCTGTTCGGCGTGGTGCTGTTGCTGTCCGGCGCGATGCCGTTTGCGCCGCCGAAGCCGCCACGTCCGCCGTGACCACTGCGCCCCATGCCGCCATCCAGCCCGATACCGAAGCCCTTGCCCGGCGCGCCGTCAACGCCCGGCCCCCAGTAACCCGCATTCAGCCCTTCGAGCAGCCAGTCGGCTTTAGCCTGGGTGAGGGTGCCCGCCGTCACGGCCGCTTCGATCGAGGTCTTGACTTCGGCCTTTTCCGCGGCTTCAACGGCCGCCTGCACATCCGCGATGTCGACGCCCTGCTCGGTAGCGAGATCCGACAACGTCTTGCCGCCCCACAGTTCCGCCTGCAACTCGTCGGCGGTGATGCCCAGCTCCTTCGCAGCTGCGTCCAACGCCGCCTGGCTGCGCAAGCCAAACCCGCCGCGATGCCCGACGGGCGCGGCCTGTGCATCCTGCGTGGTCGGTGCGGTGGGCGCGCCCGTTCCGGGCGTGGGCGTGGTGCTGCTCTGCGCCATCGCCGCTGAACTGATCCCCAAAGCGGCCACAATCGCCACTAAAGTCGCAATACCCATATACTTCTTGAACTTAAACATTCTAAGCCTCCATCTGTGTAGTATAGCTTGTTCGGCTATCTGGTTACAGGATAATTTTTTCGTGTGCAGGTTCTATCGAGAGGAGATAAATAGTGGATAAGTGAAGAGTGACGAGTGAAAAACAAAACCGCCGGGGCAGTGTGCGCTCGGCGGTTTTGGTGTAGCGAGGTTCAGTGGGTGGCAATCGAGTTTTTGCGAATAGAGGGTGTGGCCGACCTAACCGGAAAGCGACTCGACTACAAGTTTGCCAGTAATAGTGCCTGAAGCACCACACCAATCAAAATATTAACCCAAAGTGGCCAATTTCATCTTGATCTCAGCAATATTCTTTTGCACGGCTTCTAGCATCTTCCATGCACCTGACACATTCTCCTCAGCACGTTTACGATCATTGCCTGCCCACAGTGCAGAAATAACGGCTGCAATTACGACAAACACCCCGATCACAATGGGGATCAAGAAAATACCAATTACAGCTACAATCCAAGAAATGGTAACAGTTCGTCCAAGTCGTTGAGCAATTAATGTTTGTTCCTGAGCGTATCGCTCGTAACTCGCTAATGTCTTTTCAAATTCAGCTAAGTTTTGAGCGTACTGTATTCGCTTTTCAGTCACGACATCAGACGGCTCGCCGGCCAAATCTCGTCCACAAAAACGGCATATTCTTGCGTCGAGCAGAATGTCTTCTGCGCAATAGGGACATCTTTTTGTTGGCCTCCGCATGACCGGGATCGGTTGGGTATCACCAGATTGCGAGGTAGACCCATCTGTTTTCTTAAGTTCTGGATCCATGATGACCTCGGTTAGCACGCCTAACAAACAGCAGATTGAAATATGCGACTGTTTCTGTCAATGGAGAGCGAATCACAAGAAAAAGATGCTGGCGATGAGCCTGACCCCTGCCTCTCCCCTCATAGGGGAGAAGGGGAAGATCGCGGGGGATTGCGCGGCGACCTCGTGTTGTTTCACTTCTCGTACAAGAACGGACGGATTAGCTTATATCGCCCGCGTGAAACCCTCTCAAACAATTCAGTGGTTGTGCCGTTATCTTTAGCATGCTTACTGAGAAATGTCCGATATGTTCCTTCGCCGAATTGGGGGCAAGCTTTCCGAAACGCGACAATTCCAAAAGGTTCTACTAATTCCTTTGATTTCACTGCGGCTACTATCGCTCGGTATATTTTGTGTTCCATTTCTTTCGCCTCCTGTTATTTGGCCTAAGGCAAACTTACATGCCATGTCGCTACTCCATCCAGATGTCAAATCGTCTCGAATAATTGTGATGCTCAGCTAGCGAGCTACGCACATCGGCGAGACACGTTGTCATTGTGTCACAGACGGGGGCGAGAGGCAAATTGGGGAGATACTGAGTTTTGGATGATCATCCTCACCTCCGTTTCTCCTGCGTCCGGCGCAGCCGGTCAGCCGTCACACCGCACTGCGCCCACGCAGTGGGTGCAAGTGTGCCCGAACGCCTCTATCGGGCATCCAGACTGACCATCGGCGAGTCATGCCAATAGGGCCTTTGGTTTCCCGCCTAAAGCGCGCGGGAATGACGACCTATCGAGAGTTCACCATCAACGCAAATCGCCAGCCCCTACTTCGGACTGGCGATTTCACTCGTCACTCATCATCGCGCAGCATCCCTGTGGGACTCGTCATCACGCAGCATCCCTGTGGGACTCGTCATCACCTGAGATGCTCCATATAATAGAGCATCGCAAAGGCCACGACGAGCGCGACAGCCGGCAATACCAGGCGCTTCACCACCTTGAGTGGCCGGCGCCAATCGGCTGTGACCAGGAATATCAAGCCTGTCGGCAGAAGCAACACCATCGCGAGTTGGAAGAGATGGGCAGCTGTGCCCTCGTCACCGTCAGGCGCCGGGCTGAACCTTCCCAGCCCTGTAAAGATCGTCGCGCCGCCGATCGTCGCAGAGACTCTTCGCTCCCTCGCAGCGCGAGGTCGCTCAGAATGACACGGCAACAGGTCACCCGGTCACCACGTCACCGTGTCACGAACACCCAGCTTCTTCCCCGGATTCATAATGTTGTTCGGATCAATCATCTTTTTGATCGACTGCATCATCGCCAGTGCGACTGGATCAACGCTCTTGGGCATGTACTCGGTCTTCAGCAAACCGATGCCGTGCTCGCCGCTGATGGCCCCGCCCAGTTCAATCGCCGCGTCGAAGATGGCATGTGACGCCGCTTCAACGCGCGTCATCATCTCGGCGTCGCGTCGATCGCACACGATGTTGGGATGCAAGTTGCCGTCGCCGATGTGGCCGAAGACCGCGATCGTCAAATCGTACTGTTTGCCGATTTGCTTGGTCAGTTCCACCATCTGCGGAATTTTGCTGCGCGGCACGACGATGTCTTCGCCAAAACGCGAATTACCCAATCGAATGATCGCCGGCGACACCGAGCGGCGCGCTTCCCACAACGCCTCGGATTCTTCCGGCGTGCGCGCCTGCTGCACACTCGTCGCGCCCGATCTGCGCAGCACCGCCGCAATCACGGCGATGTCACGCTCCACGTCTTCGGGGTCGCCATCGACGCCGACAAGCAGCAACGCATCCGCATCCAGTGGCAGCGTGCGCGCTTGCTTGCGGCTTTGCTGCAAATCATCGATCGCGCGGATCACGTCCGCGTCCATGATTTCGGTGACCAGCGGCGTGATACCGCTCGCCAGAATTTTGCCCACGGCTTCACACGCGGCGGACAGTTTCGAAAACGCGGCCAATGCCACCAATTGCGCTTTAGGTTTGGGGATCAATCGGAGCGTGATCTCCGTCACGACGGCGAGCGTGCCTTCTGATCCGACGATCAACTGCTTCAGGTTATAGCCTGCCACATTCTTGATCGTGCGGCCACCCACGCGCATGATCTTGCCGCCGGGCAAGACCACTTCTAGACCTAACACATAGTCCGCCGTCACGCCATATTTCAAACAGCGCGGCCCGCCTGCGTTGGTGCTGACGTTGCCGCCGATGGTGCACATATACAACGACGCCGGATCGGGCGGATACATCAGCCCGGTCGCTTCGACCGCTTTTTGCAGCGTCGCCGTGACCACGCCGGGCTGCGTGATCACGATCGAGTCTTCGGGCGAAATCGTGAGGACGCGATTCATGCGCGCGAGGTTGAGACACCATGAACCTACGAGCGGCACTGCGCCGCCCGCCAGACCCGTCGCCGCGCCGCGCGGCACGATCGGGATGCGATGCTGATCGGCCAGGCGCAGAATCGCGCTGACGTGTTCGGT
>JAUQXD010001320.1 GCA_030834835.1 Thermoflexales bacterium
TCAACGATCAGATCGACGTCACGCCCGGCCGCCGACTGCAACGCCGTCTCGATCGGTTCGATCGACGCGACGATGTTGAGTTGATAACCGGGCTGGCCGGCTTGCAGCGTCATCGTCGAGGTGACGGGCTGTGGGGGCTGCACGGGCCGATCGAAGCGTGTGGCGACCGCGGCCAGTTCGGCGCGCAAGCGCTCATCGGAGTAGCCAATCACTGCAGGCACAGCGCGCGGCGCGGGCGGCTGAAAAAACAAATGGCGAATGAAGTCCGTCAACGCGGCGCTTTGATAGCGCGCCTCGCGCGCCACGCGCATGGTCTCCGTCACATCGACGGTGTAGCTGATGACGGCCGGTTGCAGTTCGACAGTGTCGGACAAGTAGTGCAAGCGGACGGGCCTGTCTTGCAGATCGATCTGCACCTGTGCCACGGCCGCGTCGATCGACTGATCCGGGTACGTCTGCCCGCCGATCGTCCAGGTGGCGGGCACGCGGCCCAGCGACAATTGAAAGGTCACGAACTGCACCAGGACGTAGCCGATGACGGCCACCACGCCCAGCACTCGCATCTGGCGCAGCGAAGTTTGACGGCGACGATAGAAACTCATGTCAGCGCCACGACCAGATCGCAAAATCGCCGCTGCCCACGTACACCGCCTGCGGCTCGGCGGCTTGAACATCAACCACGTATACGCCTTCCGATCCGCCGAACGGCGTGCCGGTGTAGACCAGCGAACGGCTGTCGGGCGACCACACCGCGATCGATTGCGCGAACTGATCGAAGTATTGAATGAGATACAAGAACGATTCATTCGGCTCGAACGTCGTCAAGACCTGATGCTCGTCCGTGACGACATCGATCACGTGCCACGTCACTTGCAAGACCCGGCGCTGCGCGGCCAGGCCACCCGCCCGGCCGACCGGCCCCGGCGCGACTAACGTGCCGGTCAAGTGGGCCAACTTGCGCCCATCGGGTGACCAGAAAAACGCCAGCACGTCGCCGCGTTCGATCACTCTGGCTTGAGTACCATCGCGCTTGACTACGGTGAGTTTCTCGAACAGAAAGCTATTGGGCGAATTCAAGGCGTAGGCCACGTACTCGCCATCGGGTGAACCACTGAAGGTGATGCCATCGTCAAACGTGGTCAACGTCTTCGAGTCGCTGCCCGCCTGACTGATCAACGAACTATCCACACTGCCGCGCCGCGCATAAATCTGTCGATCGCCGAGCGAGGTACTGCCCGCCGGGCTACCGCCCGCCGCCGCCCATAGCGGCGCTTGAAATTCAGCGGGCGAAGTTTCGATCGTCGTGGGCTGATCGTCGCCCAGTCGATACGTGCCGATGAAAGCGTCGCGCGCCGTGCCGCCGACGTGCAGCAACAACGACTGACCGTCCGGCGACCACGAGGCATAATTGGGCTGGCCCTTCGCCACCGATTGCGCCGAATCGGCCTGATCGAGCGCGGCCACTTTCAGATCTATACTGTTGGTTGCATTCGAAACGAGAAACGCGACGTGTTGATCATCGGGTGCGCCATTAAGATAAAACGGGAAACTCGCGCGATCAGACTCAAACAACGTCAGTGCCTCGCTGCCGTCCGGCTTGACGGCAATCAGTTCGCTGTGCGCACCAACAAGCTGCGCGTACACCAGCCGACTGCCATCGCGTGTCCAGATCAGCGCGCCCGTGGGTACTTCGCCGCGCGGCTCGATGACGATTTGATTTTGCCCATCGGGATCGATCGTATACAGGCGCTCGCCGTCGATTACGGCCAATCGATTATGCGCACCATCAAGTGGCGCGCCTTCGCCCGGCGCGACAGACTCGATCGGAGTTGGCGTCGCCGCTATGTTTGGCGGCGCATTCAACTGGCCGAACTGCCAGACGATCAACGCAATGACACCGGTGACCATCAGACCGATGGCGACGATGATCAAGATCAATGGCAGGCGCGAATTAGGCGAAGAGGGTGGATCGATTTGCATGCAAGGATTATACCAAACGCAGGCGCTATGCTCGCGATGGATTTGGCAATCCATCGCCCAACGCCTTGCCAAACCCCCATCGCTCTGCTATAATGCGCGGCGTTCGGGGCGTGGCGCAGCCCGGCTAGCGCACCTGCATGGGGTGCAGGGGGTCGGAGGTTCAAATCCTCTCGCCCCGACAAGAAAGACCCTTTTTGACAAACTTTTGTGTGTCGAAGGGTCTTTTTGTTTGCTTCGCCCAAGCCGGAAATTCAACACCATGCTTCGCAGGGAAGTAGTTCTCGCGCCCGACAAAGCTAGTTCTGATCCGCTAAGATGATATATAATCATCCTGCATCTCCAAGGGTAAGCGAGAGGACAAGCAATGGCAAATGAGACCAAAGCGTCTTTTCTGACTGAATTAGCCAAGAGATATGGCTCTATCCGGCGTTTGGAAAACAGTCTGTCGCTCTATGAATTGGGTAATGGCGCTGCTCGGTTGTATATTCGCTATTCCAAAGTGCATGGCAGACAACGAACTTTCTATGGATTGCGCGAAGAAGACTTGCAACAAATGGAAGGTCATCCGTCGATTATCTGCTTTCTATGGGATCATCAGACCGAGCCATTATTTGTGCCATTCTCCGATTATGAAGATGTGTTTCAATCTACGACTCCAGCCAGTGACGGACAATATAAAGTACAAGTATATTTGAAAGATGACGGAACTGAGCTGTACATCGCCGGGGCAGGCCGTTTTAACGTCGAAGCCGATTTTGGCTGGGATCAAGTTGATTCTCTTTTAGATTCAGCCAAACTAATTCCTTCAGTTAGCTTTACGCATTCGCAGATTCAGACG
>JAUQXD010001321.1 GCA_030834835.1 Thermoflexales bacterium
CCGATCAGTGTGACGGTCAGCAACGACAGCGGGCCAGTCGTCGGTTTACAGACCATCACCATCAAGTCAGAACAATTGTATTTGCCCTTAGTGCGCAAGAGCTAACTCGCCGCACAGCTTATGGGGCTGGTGCCGGTCGTCCTCATCTTCTTGAACAGGAAACTACCATGAACCGATTCATCGCTGCAACTCACGCCACACAATCTGCGGGTCGCCTTCACCGCCAGGCCGGTCTGCGCGGCCTGCTGGCCCTTGCCCTGGCGCTCAGCGCGGCCCTGATGCCCGGATATAGTGTAGCCGCGCCCCTTGTCACGCTCTGGTATGTGTCCCCCGGCGGAGACGACGCCAACGATTGTCTGTCCAGCCTGTCGGCCTGCGCGCATATTCAAAGCGCCATTGGCAAAACCAGTGCCGGCGACACAATCATCATTGGGCCTGGCACCTACGCTGAGAACCTCAGCATCGCTGAAAGCATAACGCTCCAGGGAGCCGATCAGACTACCACCATCATCGATGGTCAGGCGCTTGGCTCGACCATCTTGATCAACAATGCGACAGTCAATTTGTCTGGCGTGACGGTGCGTAATGGCCAGAATTCATACGGCGCCGGTATCAACATCGGTTCCTCGGCTGTCGTAAACATCTCAAATAGCCGCATTTCCCAGAATACCGGCTCAGGCGGCGGCGCCGGCATTGCCAACCAGGGCAGCCTGAAATTGATCAACGTCTCGTTGAGCGACAATATCAACAATGGCAATGACAATGGCGGCGGCCTGCGCAACCTGGGGTCCGCTGAACTCATCAACAGCGTCGTCAACAACAATCAATCTGCCTCGAATGCCGGTGGAATCTATAATCGCGGTGTGCTAACCCTTACGAATAGCGCGCTCTCTGGCAATCAGGCCGCCGGTGGTGGTGCGATCTACAATCAGAACATGCTGACCTTAAACAATACGCTTATCAGCCGCAATCAGGCCACAGGCGCCGCCGGTGGCGGCATCTACAATGCGGGCCTCGGTTTCAATCTGGGGTCTGTCATCGATGCCGGCAGCCTCATCACTGGAAACGTGGCGGCGACGAGTGGCGGCGGTATCTTCAACGCGTCGACCGGACAGTTGACCCTTGTGAATACGAATATCGTCAGCAATACCGCAAACGCTTCTTTTGGCGGGGGCCTGTATAACGAAGGCCAGGCCATATTGACCAGCCTTAACGTGAAGAATAACATAGCCATCGCCAATGGCGGCGGCCTGTACAGCGCCGGTAGCAGTAGCAACCTGATCCTCAACAACAGTACCGTCATCGGCAATCAAAGCAACTCGAATGGTGGCGGCTTGTATAATGATGGACCAGCCTCGCTGTCCAGCGTCAGCCTGATCGACAATCGCACCCTCTTCGTCAGTGGTGGTGGAATTTTTAACGGATCCAATGGCCAATTGACCGTGCGCCAGTCCACCCTCGTCGGCAACCTGGCTCCTGGCGGAAACGGCGGCGGGATATTCAACAGTCCAAATGCCCGGCTGCTCGCCACCGGCAGTACTCTGTTCAAAAACTATTCGGGGCAATCGGGCGGCGGCATCAACAATCGCGGCACACTGACGTTGACGCAAAGCGCGCTGTACAGCAACACCACGACGCTTCAGGGCGGCAGCGGTCTGTACAACAACGCCAGCGCCCGGCTGAGCAACGTCACGTTCAGTTACAATACTGTGCTCAGTTCAACCACCGGTGCGATCCTCAACGACAGCGGCGCCCTTGAAGTCGTCAACGGCACCATCAGCCATAACGCGTGGCCGGCGCTGGCGCGCACCGGTGGCAGCATCGTGCTGACCAATACCATCGTTGCCGCCAGTATCGGGGGCGTCAACTGCAATAGCCCGCTGACCTCAAACGGCTACAACCTGGACAGCGGCAGCAGCTGCGGGCTGCATGCGACTGGCGACATCAGCAACACCGATCCGCTGCTGGGACCGTTGGTCAACAACGGCGGCGCGACCCTCACGCGCATCTTGCAGACTGGCAGTCCCGCGATCGATGCCGGCAATGACAGCATTTGCCCCGGCGTCGATCAACGCGGTGTGACACGCCCGCAGGGCGACCATTGCGACATCGGCGCGTATGAGGTCATCGGGTTCACCAACAGCACGCCCGCCCCGATTGAAGCAGGGCAATGTATCACCAGTTCAACAGATGTCCCCAGCAGTTTGGTGATTGGCAACCTGCAGATTGGCGCTAACGTCACCTTCCAGCCGCGTGGTGATCTACGCATCAAACTATACTCGCCCGTCCAGCGCGTCAGTCAATTACTGGACGCCACCGGCGGCAGCGGCCAAAACCTTGATGTCCTGTGGGACGACCCAGCGCCTGATCCGGTTGGTACAGAAGATCATGATCCGGCGTTCCCGTATTACGATCTGATCCGCCATCCCGATCATCCGCTGTCCGTGATGTCGGGCGTCAACCTCCGCGGCCTATGGAGACTGGAAATCTGCAACGTCGGCGTCAATACCGGCACACTCAATCGCTGGACGTTAGTTGCGCCCAACTTCGGCAATCCGAAGGTCTTGTTGCCGCTGGTGCGGCGTTAGCCACAACCCGCGGCCAGCCTGTGGCGGTAAGTTGCAGCGCATTTCGGCGTAGTATATAATCTGGGCGTCAGGCGTTCGCTGCGGCACCAATTGACACTCATGTGGCTGATGCTGCAGCGGCTTACATCATAGCGGCCCAGGCATAAAACATGAAGCGTATCGGCGCGCAATCCGATCGGCCCGGTGATTGCTGCCAGACTGGTCGTCGTCACTACCGCCGGTGATTGGTCCGCCATCATGGACAGACCGGCCACCGGCGGTTTCCATGCCGCTGGCTCTTTCAAAGTATCGATTGAATCGGCCTCGACCGTGCACATCACTAACCCTATGCTATCGATCGGCCGTACCCAACCGACTTTGAGTGCCTGAAGCCAGCCGGAATTCTTCCTCAAGGCATTGTTGATGACCGACAAAATCCAGTCAACCATCGATCTGAATACCGCCGACGAGCCAACGCTGGTCAAAAGGTTGAAGATTTCCAATCGGCTGGCAAAGCGCATCATCACCCTGCGGCCATACCAGTCGGTTGATCAACTGAACAAGATCTGGGGGCTTGACCCCGACGTATTGCGGCGCATTTTGCCGCTGGTCAGCGTCAGTCAACCGGACATCACACCCGCGCCAGAGACCGCCGATATTCCACCAGCCAGTGCCGCGCAGCCAGTTGAGCCGATGCCTCCGGCAGTTTCTCAAATCTCCCTGCCACCGACCGCCTTAAGCCGGCCAACTTCGTTTGAGAAAACCATCGTTCAGCCTATTCCAAAATCCGTAGACAGGGGCTCCTGGAAAACGAGTCTGGCACTGGTGCTGATCTTGTTGGTGGGGGCCTATTTTCGATTCACGGGCTTGAACTGGGACGAAAACCACCATCAACATCCCGATGAGCGGTTCATTACCATGGTCACGGACCAGATTCGAGGCGTTGACGGTCTGGCGGCGTATTTTAATACGCAGGCCAGTTCCTTAAACCCGCTGAGGATGGGCTCTTACACCTACGGTATGTTCCCGTTATTTCTCACCCGGCTGGTCGCCGAATGGGTGAAGATGACGAACTACGATTCCATCACGTTGGTGGGTCGAGCGTTATCCGGGTTGTTCGATCTGGCGGCCGTCTGGATGCTGTATCTGCTGGGGAAACGCCTGTACAATCGGCGCGTTGGTCTGCTGGCGGCCGCCCTGGGCGCTGCTACCGTCCTGCCGATTCAACTTTCGCACTATTACGCCGTCGATTCGTTTTCCACGGTGTTTGTTGTCGCCGCGCTGTACTTCTCACTCCAGGCTCTCCCGTTTGATGTCCCCGGCGAAAAGCTGTCTCGATCGAATTGGTTTTACTTCGGTCTGTTTGGTCTGATCGTCGGGTTGGCCGGGGCGTGCAAGGTCAACACCCTGCCTGTCTTCGGCGTCATTATTCTGGCCGGCATTGTCCGCTTAATAGCCCGCTGGCAGAAGTCTGATTTTCGCGCGGTTCTGAAGATGATCCTGGTGGGCTGGGCGCTCGCCGCCGGTGTGGCTTTCCTGTCGTTTCGGGTTTTTCAGCCCTACGCGTTTTCGGGGCCGGGTTTTCTGGGAATCGGGCTTAATCAGGATTGGGTGAAAGTCATTCAGGAAGTCACCGACCAGGTCGCGGGCAACTCGGATTGGCCTCCCAACACCCACTGGACCAACCGGCCAATCACGTATGCCTGGACCAATATGGTTACCTGGGGCTTAGGCGTGCCGCTTGGTCTGGCGGGCTGGCTGGGCTGGGCGTGGGCCGCCTGGCGAATGTGGAAAGGCGACTGGCGTCGTCATCTGCTGCCCTTTGCCTGGGTGGCCGCTTACTTCTTCTGGCAAAACGCCATGTTCTGGCGCTATATGCGCTATTTCATGCCGATCTATCCGCTCATCATTTTGTTTGCCGCCTGGGCCTTGATGGAAATCTATGACCGGACTCGCGACAGCCGGGTGCGGCTGCTGGCAAATGGACTTCAGTTTGCGCGGCAACTCTCAGACTGGCGTCACGTCTGGCCAGGCGCAGCGGGGCTGCTGGCGTTGGTTATCGTGCTGATCGGCACGTATGCGTACGCGGCGGCCTTTACCCGGATCTACAATCGCCCGATCACGCGCGTTGCCGCGTCCCGCTGGATGCTGTCCAATGTTCCCGGACCGCTCAATGTGATCGTCGAGTCGCCCCAGGGGAGCCAATCTTATCCTGTCTCTGTCAGCAACCAGCAGGTGGTTGAGCCTGGCAGCGCCGCAAATACCAACCTCAGCATTCTTCAAACTGGCACAACGTCACGAATTACAACTGCGGCTGTGCGCCAGATCGGCGTGAGCCTGTATTTCCGCCTGTCCAGAGACGAAGCCGGCGAGGATATCCTCACGGAAGGCCGGCTGGCCGTCTACGATGATAATCAGGACGGGCAGCAGACCGCCGCCTTTGGCGATGTCGATCTAGTTCCAGGTGAAACCTATTACCTGCATTACCGGCTGCACACCGGCAGCCAGGTCTCTTTATCAAACGTCACACTTCGAAATGTGGAGCAGGTCGATCAGGCTCTGCCGATTGATTTGAATCTGCAATCCCAGCCCCCGGGCCTTTTGCAAGGAGTATTCCCGGTCACGCCGGAGACCTCTATCGTATTGAACCGGTTAAGCATCGAGAACTTCCAACAGGTTTTTGTGCCGACCGCTACCACCCTGAAAGTCAGCATCCTGCAAGAGGGCGATGAGGCTAATCCCCTTGTTGAAGCTTCGCAAACTCTTGAATTCTCAGAACCGGGACTCCGGCTGGCACCCACGTTTGATTTCGCCCCCCTCAACCTGACCGGCGGGCAGACTTACCAGGTCCGTTACGAGATCTTGCAAGGTGCTCCGCTTCGCCTGTCGGGGGAAAGCTTCGCTCTGGAGACTTCATGGGATGACGCTCTGCCGCTAAACGTCGATCGATATGAAGCTCAGGGCGGGATTTACACTCCCCTGAATCTTGAGCTGTATGAACCGGATACGCCGGCCAAACGCGAGGCCATGATCCGGATTCTGGCTGACAGCAATTACCTGGTTATCCCGTCAAACCGGGCCTATGACGCCATGCCCAGGCTGCCGCTGCGGTATCCCATGACGTTAAAATATTACCAGGCGTTGTTTAACTGCGAGTGCAGCGGCGATGACTTGGAGAACCGCGCTTACGGGTTGAATGTGCCCTTCAAGAGCTCGCTGGGCTTCGATCTGGTGGCAAAGTTTGAGAGCCTGCCTGCGCTGGGTCCCCTGGTGTTTCCCGATCAGTCGGCGGATGAGTCGTTTACCGTCTACGATCATCCCAAGATCATGATCTTCAAGAAATCGGCGGACTTCTCCATCGATCACATCAGCGCCCTGCTCAACAGCGTGGACCTGGATCAGGTGATTTTCCAGACCCCCCTGGCCTATGGTCAGTCGCCGACGGCCATGCAGCTGACGCCCGATCGGCTTGCGGCCCAGACCGAAGGCGGCACCTGGGCGTCGATGTTCGATCGGTATTCATTGTTCAACGCCAATGAAGTGGTCGGAGGCATCGCCTGGTATCTGGTGCTATTCCTGTTGGGATTGATCGCCTTCCCGATTGTTTATACCGTTTTTTCAGGGCTGCCCGACCGGGGTTATCCGTTGATGCGGCTGGCCGGGTTGATCATTGCGGCCTGGCTGGCCTGGATTTTGGGCAGCTTAAAACTTTTGCCGTTCACGGCGTTGACTCTCTGGCTGTGCATTGGTCTGATTCTGGCGCTCAGCGCCGGCCTGGCGTACCGCCAGCGCGCCGATCTACGCCAGTACTTCCAGTCGCATTGGAAGCACGTTCTGATTACGGAAGCCGTCTTCCTGGTGCTCTTCCTGTTCAGCCTGTCTATTCGACTCGGCAACCCCGACCTGTGGCACCCCTGGCTGGGTGGCGAAAAGCCGATGGACTTTGCGTTCTTCAACGCGACCCTGAAGGCCGTTTACTTTCCGCCTGAACATCCATGGTTTTCCGGGCATTACATCAACTACTATTACTATGGCTACGTCATCGCCGCGGTTCCCACCAAACTGCTGGGACTGCTGCCGTCCGTTGCGTATAACCTGATCCTGCCCGCCTGGTTCGCCATGATCGGAGTCGGCGTCTTCTGTGTTGGATTCAACCTGGTCGCGGGTCTGCACCAGCGCCCAACACACAGGGAGCCTGATCGGGCCGCCGGCCGATCGGGTTGGCTGAATCGCACTGATGTGGCTTCGCGCTTGCCTTATCTCGCCGGCCTGATCGCGCTGATCGCCGTGCTGATATTTGGCAACCTGCATGAAGTCCGCATGTTGTGGAAGTACCTGCCAGAAGCCACAGCGCCTGAAGCGGATCTATCATCTTTCAGTGAACGGGCGGGAGCCTTCATCGGCGGCGCCAGCCAGGTGTTGAGCGGAGAAATGCCGCTGCCTGGCGATAACGGGCGGTGGTATTTTGAGGCCTCGCGACCGATCTTGACTGATGGGCCAGATACGCCGATTGCGGAATTCCCCTATTTCACATTCCTGTATGGCGACCTGCATCCGCACCTGTTGACGATGCCGTTCTATGCGCTGGCCCTGGGTTGGATGCTAAGTCTATTGTTGATGCCTTTCTCCAGCCTGAAATGGCCTCATCGAATCCTCAGTCTGGCGGTCGCCGGTCTGATCTTTGGCAGTTTTCGAGCCTTTCACACCTGGGATTTTCCAACCTTCCTGGGGCTGGGGGCGCTGGTTATATTCTGGATGACCTGGCGTACCAGAACCGACTCGATCCAGCGGACGATTCAGGTACTCTTTGTTTATGAACTGGCATTTGCGGGGCTGGCCATTGCGGCCTACTGGCCGTTTGCGCAGTGGTTCAAGACCGAATACGTTTCACTTCAGTTGTGGAATGGATTCAGGACGCCTTTGATCGATTATGTGTTTGTATTTGGCCTGGCGCTGTTCACGCTGATCAGTCTCCTCGTCCGCGATTTGTCTTCCGACCTGCAGGCCGAATATCGGCGTTGGGTTACCGCTTCAAGACGGTATGCCGGGGGATTTTTGAGTAAGTGGCATCTGAAGCGGTATGGGGTGATGCTGGTGATCGCCTATGTTTTGTACGTGCTCTGGCTGGCTGACTTTCAGGTGCTGGCTTTTGGATTCCCGCTGCTTACGGGAATCACCTATCTAATCTTCTTTCGACGCGATTTGTCGGCCCTGCGGCGAATGACCTTGCTCCTGTTCGGACTCGGGCTGGCCATCACCCTGTTCGTTGAAGTCTTCGTCTTAAAAGGTGACACCGGCCGATCTAACATGGTGTTTCGTTTCTACAACCAGGCCTGGTTCATGTTTGGCCTGGCCATCAGCCTGGCGCTGGTGGATTTGTTGCCTCGCTTGCCCGGCTGGTCGCACCCGGCTAAATACGTTTGGAGCGTCTGCCTGGGTGTGCTGCTGCTGGGCGCGGCCAGTTATCCGTTGATTGCGACCGACAAGAAAATGACCGATCGCTGGCCTGACATTCAAAACCCGCCGCATACGCTGGATGGCGCGGCCTTTATGCTGGGCGACACGGTCAGCAAGATCTCCGCCGTATACAACGACGAAGATCGCCCGCTTAACCTGGGTCAAGATTATGCGGCCATTCTGTACATGCAGGACCACGTTGACGGGACACCGGTGATCGTGGAAGGGCATACCGGCGAATACCGCTGGGGGGGGCGCTTCTCAATTCATACTGGCCTGCCAGCGGTTGTGGGCTGGAGCTGGCATGTTCGGCAGCACAATTCGCTGCTGGATGGGGCCATTGTCGACAGGCGGATCGAAGCCGTCGATAATTTCTACAACACTTCAGACAGCCAGGCCGCCCGACAGTTCTTGAACAAGTATCAGGTTCGGTATGTGATCGTCGGCGATCTGGAACGCGCCTATTACGCGCCGGAAGGGCTGGCCAAATATGCCGACATGGTCAATCAGGGGACATTGCGGATAGTGTTCGGCGACAATACGCCCGATACGACCACGATCTACGAGGTCACCAACAGCCAGTAAGAGCGCGTGATGTCGTCGGGCCTTTTCCCGAGACTACCAGGCAGTCGCCGCCAGACGACAAGGAAGATTCCTCCCATGCATTATTGGTTCCGACAAAAGCAATGGCCGCCGCACTTGTTTAGCCTGCTCATTCTCGTCGGCATTATATTTTATGCACTCGTCGAGTCGGGCCTAGACGAGTTTGCGTATCCCGATCAGGCCGGCTGTTTTGTGGCCGCGTTTATGTGGATTATTTACACGGCCAGAGACGCGATCCGATCGATCGCTCAGGTTGACTTCCGACAGATGAGAATACATCCAGCCTGGCTGTTGGTGCTGGTTGCGTTGATCCTCCGCTATTCGGCTTTTTCCATTTTTCCGCCGGCAAATCAGACTGGTTTTGAGGAATTACAGACAGGCACGATCGTCTATCGCATGCTACTGACGAACGAATTGCCCATCGAATTCCGCTTCACCAATCTGTTAGGCTT